>JBARVK010000469.1:0-7904 GCA_049646225.1 Nodosilinea sp. | reverse complement strand
TGCTTAGTTAAAGCAAAAGTTTCTTTGGTTAAACCTACTTCTGATCCTCATGGTACAAAGGAAAGCCGGGATCATGCTCAACAGTCCTAATCAATTCAAATGTATTGTCTATCCTCAAAAGTCTTGTGAACTAGCAGCCTGAAAACTGGCCTACGTGAAAGCACGGCAGCTGCATACCCTCTGCTACAGTATTAATCGCCTCAATCCTTAACCTCCTTGAAGATCTGTGGTTGCTGTTAACGACATCTACCTGCTGCGCAACATCTGGTACCACGCCATGCCGAGCCACGAGCTCAAGGCAGGCAAAATGGTGGCTAAAACCCTGCTCAACGAACCCATTCTCTTTGGCCGCACCCGCCAGGGCAAAGCCTTTGCCCTGCGCGATATATGCCCCCACCGGGCAGTGCCCCTCAGCTGCGGTCGCTTCGACGGCACCGAGGTAGAGTGCTGCTACCACGGCTGGCGCTTCGACGAAAACGGCCAGTGCACCGAGATTCCCTCGCTGATGGCCGACCAGCAGATGGATTTGAGCCGCTTCGACGTCAATAGCTACGAGGTTAAAGAGGTGCAGGGCAATGTGTGGGTCTATGTGAGCGATCGCGCCAACCCCCAGCCCCCCCGCTTCGACATCCCTCGTGTCCCCGGCTTTGGTGACGACGTGCGTCCCAGCGTCACCTACACTATGCGGTTTCCCTGCTACATCGACCATGCCGTCGTCGGGCTGATGGACCCGGCCCACTCCCCCTTTGTCCACCGCTCTTGGTGGTGGCGCGGAGCTACCCTGAGCGACGAAATCAAATGGTTTGACCCCTCCACCTACGGCTTCACCATGCGCAAGCACCGCATGGGCGAGAATATGGGTTACGGCTACTGGCTGATTGGCGGCGTGCCCGACAACGAAATTATTTTCTACCTGCCCGGCGTGCGCACTGAAGAAACCACGACAGCCAAGCACCGGGTCGTGAATTTAACCACGGTGACACCCCTCACCGACAACCAGACCGACGTCACCTTCGAGCTGTACTGGGACCTGCCCTGGGGTGCCCTGCTCAAGCCCATTCTGCCCCTGATGATTCGCTCCTTCCTGGGTCAGGATCGCGATGTCGTGATCAAGCAGCAGGAAGGACTCAAGCACGAAACCGTGCTGCGCCTGATCAAAGACTCTGACACCCTGGCTCGGTGGTATTACCAGCTCAAAAAAGAGTACCAGCGTGCCCAAACCGAAGATCGCGAGTTTGTCACCCCCGTAAAGACTCAGCTGCTCAAATGGCGGGCTTAGAAGCTGAGCATCGAACTTGGGCTCATTGGGTTTAGACGCGCTCTAGGGTAGGGTAGCTACGGCATCGGCCCGCCACGCCTGGGGTAGTCCGGGCACTAAAATCGTTGCCTGGTAAGGAATTACTCCAGGTTGGGTGCTGCCAAGACACTGGGCTGCCGCGTAGGACAGATCGAGAGAGCGATCGCCGATGTAGGGACCGCGATCGTTAATGCGCACGACCACGCTTTTACCGTTGAGCTGATTGCGCACCTGCAAATAAGTGTCAAAGGGCAGTGTCTTGTGGGCCGCAGTGAGGTCGTTCTGGTTAAACGTTTCGCCAGTAGCCGTCTGCCGCCCATGGAAATACGGCCCATACCAGGAGGCCGTACCGCTGAAGGTTTGCCGGGTTTCGCCTAAGCCACGGGCCACCATTTGCACCTGGCTAGGGTCAAGGGGAGCAACCCCAAAGGCCAATCGCAGATTGTTGACCCACTGAGTTGCCTTCAAAGCAGACGGCTGACTCTTAGCCACGTCCCCGCCGTGCACCGCATCTGGCAATACAAACACGGTTTTGCCGCTGACCTGAGCCGCGGCCTGGTGCTGACTCAGACTGGGGGTAAGCCGCTCTGGGTGGGCTTCTAAAGCAGGTACCGCCTGGCGAATTTGGTCGGCGATACGATCTGCCGCCTGACGAGAGGGCATTTGACCAATCGGCACATTTTTGACCCGAATGGTAAACCCTTCAGCTGAGCTATCGCCTCCAGCGGCAGGCGTACTGCCACAGGTGCTGGGGGTTGGCGTGATCTGGGTAACACCGCTACCAGCATGGGTCTCGCCACTCTGCGCCACTACAGACACCGCCGCCGTAGCGACCCAGCGAGACCAGTCCACAGCGGCGGTTTGTGGCCAGGCCAGCTGAGGCCGCGCCGATAGAGGCCGCTGAGCCGATGATTGCAGATGCGGAAGTGAGTAGCGCTGTTCGCGGGAATCTACCACCGATTGACGCCGCAAATAACCAGCGGCGTAGGAGCTAGCCGCTGGCAGCAGATGGGGTTGATTGAGGTAGTGCGGTAGAACGGCAGCCCAAAGAAGTCCAAATAACGTCATTTGTGCGTGTGCTGAAATCGACGCCCTCAGCTCCTGTAGATCTACCCAACGGTAGACCTAGCCACAAGCTGGAGATGCGGGCAATAGAAAGAAGCAACCCCAGTAACAGCGCTTGCTCAGCTACCAGGGCCAAAAAAGCTGGCTTTCGAGAGTTATTCGCACATTGGCGAATAGTTTTTCAGATTAACACCTAAAATTTGTATATGCAACGACATTCTTAAAAGTCGTTTCAAGGTAATGCGTTGCAATCCACTTGGAGCACCCGAGCTATAGCGATGGCTGCTGCGCTATAGAATCCTTGTCTCCGCAACAGGCTACCCCCGAACGACGCAGCGACGTAAAGCCAGCCCTCTAGGGCTGTGCAATCGCCGAACCAAGCTGATGACTATAAAATTTTGATAAACCTTGCCCAACTCGTGCCGGCACGAACCCACTGGACATCTACATCTAGCTGAATAAAGTAGCAGCCCCATCTGGTGACGCCAACAGAGGGGTCAGACGGGGCTGGAGACGCAGTTAGGAGGTATCTTGCCTCAAGCATATCTGGGGAACAGGAGGTTGGAGCCTTCCCTTAACAAGTTTTTAATACCTAGAGGTTGGACCAGGACTGCGATCGCAGCTGCCCCAGAACATTTAAAATTCAATCAGTGCCTTAATCGGGGTAGAACTGATTGCCCGTTAGGGGCCTTTATAGGACCATAAAGCTTCAGTGAAAGCCTCGGTGTTAATGTGTCGAATAAAACCCATGATGTGAAGAATCACACTATGCCGCTAGTGGGGTTAAGGTCGCAGTAGCGAGCCTAACGCAGCGTAAGGGCGGGAGTTCTGTCATCATTCTAGGGTTGGTTGCGGCCATGAAGGCAACGCTTATTCGAGTATTTATCTGGCCTACGGGCACGGCAGTACTGATAGGAATCAGTGTGTTAACTTTGCTACTGCTGCACTGGCCCGGTTTGGAGGGTGACCTCCAGGCCAACGACCGCCGTGACGAGTTTCCGGGGCAGCGAAGAGGGGGCGGCACCCACTGGGTCAACGCATTACAAAGTGACACTATGACTTAAGGTTTGTGGCCTTTGCGGGTCAACGGCGCTGCGAAGCAGATGGAGGGTATTCAGTGCCTTGTACTGTCCGGATAGCGTCGATCTGCCCTGTATATCTGTGTATTCAGGGATTTGAGTCAATGCCTGCCACTGCCACATCTACCGTTGTCGGTTTAATTCATGGTGCGTTTCCGGATCTGGCCCCTGAGGCAGCCGTTTCTTCGGTTAGCTTCGTATTTTTCAAAACCCATTAATTTTGGCAGCCGAGCCGTGCTGGTCTCTAGCCTGCTGGCCCTGACACTGGTGTCTGCGAGTAAGCGGCTGCAGCTGTTTGAAACCCTCGAAATGTCGAGTTTTGATCGGCTCACTCGGCTGCAGATTCAAGAGTCGCCAGATCCCCGCCTGCTGATTGTAGAAGTGACCGAGGCCGATATCGAAGCTTACGGCTGGCCCCTGTCTGACCAGGTCGTCGCCGACATCATTGCTGAGGTGCAGCGCCACAGCCCGGCGGTGGTGGGGCTAGATCTCTACCGCAACACGCCTCAAGATATGCCGGGGCAGGTCGCGTTGGCAGAGGCCTTTGAGGCACCGAACGTGATCGGCATCTTTAATGTGGGCAGCCAGGGGCCGGGGATTGAGGTGCCTGCCCCCGACAGCTGGCCCGCCGACCAGGTGGGCTTTAACGATTTAGCGATCGACCCCGATGGGGTGCT
Source organism: Nodosilinea sp. (assembly GCA_049646225.1). Lineage (GTDB taxonomy): Bacteria > Cyanobacteriota > Cyanobacteriia > Phormidesmidales > Phormidesmidaceae > Nodosilinea. Next base: position 3,786 of record JBARVK010000469.1, on the reverse strand, counting down.
GCGCCGCAACCTTCTCTACGTCTCCGATCCGGACAGCCCGTTTTATTCGTTTCCGCTGCGGGTGGTGCTAGCCTACCACAGCGATCTGCCGTTTCAAGTCGATCGGCCCAACGATCGGCTGCGCATTGGCGATGTCGAGTTTCCAGCCCTCTCAGCCGCCGATGGCGGCTACGCTGACATCGACAACCGGGGCTACCAGGTACTGCTCAGGTACCGTACCCCTTACCCGTCAGCGTATAGTCTGACCATTACCCAGGTGCTGGCGGGGGCGGTGCCCCCGGATTGGGTGCAGGGCAACATTGTGCTGATTGGCTCGACCGCCTCTAGCCTGAAGGATGAATTTTTTACCCCCTTTAGCCAGGAACAGTCGTCGCAGTTTGTGATGGCTGGGGTTGAGGTGCATGCCCAGATCGTTAGCCAGCTGCTCGATGCGATCGCAGGTCAGCCCGCCATTTACCGCTTTTTGCCCCAGTGGGGTGAGTTTCTCTGGCTACTAGGCTGGAGCCTGGTCGCCGGCATAGCCGGCTGGACACTGCGTCGCCCCGCCATCCTGTTGGTGATTAGCGGCGGCCTGGTTTTGAGCCTCTGGGGCCTCAGCGGCCTAGGCATCGCCCAGCTCGTCTGGGTACCCACCGTCGAACCCACGGCAGCCTTTTTGCTGGCCCTGGGGCTGGTGCTGACCCAAAAAGCCTTATACCGCAGCAGCTACGACCAGCTGACAATGCTGCCGGGGCGCGATATGTTTTTGCTCCAGGTGCAGCGATCGCTGCAGCATCACCCGGGCACAGCGGTAACGGTGGTGTTTTTAGATATCGATCGCTTTAAGCTGATCAACCAATCCTTTGGGCATTTGACCGGCGATCGCGTGCTGAAAACGATTGGTCAGCGGCTGCGGCAGTTTTTACCCAGCTCAGCCCAGCTGGCCCGGGTGGGCGGCGATGAGTTTGCCTTTTTGCTGCCGGTGCACGACCAACCCTCGGTAGACCAATGGCTCAACCGCCTCCAAACCGAGCTGTCGACCCCCTTTTCGGTGGCGCGACGGCGGCTTTCGGTGACCAGTTCCATGGGCGTAGCCATGGCCCACCGCGACCACCCCCCCACCGCCCCAGACCTGCTGCGCGATGCCCACACCGCTATGTACCGGGCTAAGGCCCTACAGGAGTACCGCCACGAGGTGTTTGCCAGCACGATGCACCAAGAGGCCGTACGCCGTCTCGAGTTGGAGAGTCATCTGCTCAATGCCTTTGAAAACAACGAGTTTTTGCTGTACTACCAGCCCATCATGTGCATCCAAAGCGGCCGCATTTCCGGGTTTGAGGCCCTGGTACGCTGGTACCGCCCCGAGGAGGGCTTTGTATCGCCGGGGCAGTTTATTCAGGTCACCGAAGAAACGGGTCTAATTGTGCACCTGGGTCAGTGGATTTTTCGAGCCGCCTGCACCCAGCTCAAGGCCTGGCAACAGCAGTTTCCCGACCAGCCGCTAACCATGAGCATTAACCTGTCGCGGCGACAGTTTCACCAGGCCGACTTAGTCAAGCAGTTTGGCGATACCCTGCAGGAGCTAACACTGGTAGACAACCAAGTGCAGCTTGAAATTACCGAAAGTATGATCATGCGGGATGTCGACGGAGCAGTAGAAATCATGCACCGACTCAAACAGCTAGGGCTGAAGCTGGCCATCGATGATTTCGGCACCGGCCATTCATCGCTGAGTTATCTGCACCGATTTCCCACCGACACCCTCAAAATCGATCAATCCTTTGTGGGCCGGATGGATCAAAGCGATGACGATTGCGAAATTGTTCACACCATCATTACGCTGGGCCAAAAGCTGAATATGGATCTAGTCGCCGAGGGCATTGAGACCGTAACCCAACTGGATCGACTGAGAACGATGGGCTGTCAGCGAGGACAGGGGTATTTGTTTTCGCAACCCCTCGGGCGCGATGCGGCTACCGCTCTACTGGCAAATCCCTCATCCTGGGGCCAAGTCGGCACCCTCGGCGGAGCCTAAACCGCTTGAAAACAGGCGATGCTTGGTCAACGTTACATAACACTATGTTTTGTGCAGAAGTAATAGGATGAAAGGGCAGTTTTTTGTGCTTCAAGGCACAGTTAAAGAAGACTTAGTTTAGAGGTTGACGGCCAAAGCTGCACTCGTTCCGAGGGCAAAACCACGCCATAGCCGCCTAGTCTGGGTTGCCGAGCGCTAGACTCAGCTGAGTTGCCTGCGGGCGCGGTAGTCAAACCGCGCTCTGGGGGTAGCTGTGTCCCAGGATCGATCGCCCCAGCCGCTGACCTCAGTTGACCAACAGGAGGTCACATCATGCCAATTGCTAGTATTAATCCCGCCACTGGAGAGGTTTTCAAAACCTTTGAACCCTTGAGCGAGGTCGACCTCGAAGGGAAGCTTGCCCGGGCCGCCAAAACCTTTACTACCTACCGTCAGACATCGTTTAGTCAGCGGGCTACCTGGCTGCGTCAGGCCGCTCAGGTGCTCGACGACAACAAAGCCGCCTACGCCAGAATCATGACCCTGGAGATGGGCAAGCCCCTGGCTGGGGCCGTGGCCGAAGTTGAAAAAAGTGCCCTGGTGTGCCGCTACTACGCCGACCACGGGGCTGACTTTTTGGCTGACGAGCCCGCCAGTACAGACGCCAGCCGCAGCTTTGTGCGCTACCAGCCCCTGGGGCCGGTGCTGGCGGTGATGCCGTGGAACTTTCCGTTTTGGCAGGTGTTTCGCTTTGCCGCCCCGGCCCTGATGGCAGGCAACGTGGGGCTGCTCAAGCACGCCTCGAACGTGCCCCAGTGCGCCCTGGCGATTGAAGAAATTTTTCAAAAAGCGGGGCTGCCCGAGGGGGCGTTTCAGACCTTGCTGATTGGCGGCGATCGCATCGCCCAACTGGTTACCGACGATCGCATTAAAGCCGCCACCCTCACCGGCAGCGAACCCGCCGGAGCCAGCCTGGCCGCCGCCTGCGGGGAGCAGATTAAGAAAACGGTGCTGGAGCTAGGCGGCAGCGACCCGTTTATTGTTATGCCGAGCGCCGACCTGGAGCATGCGATCGCCACCGCCGCCACCGCCCGCATGATCAACAACGGCCAGTCGTGCATTGCGGCTAAGCGCTTTATTGTCCATGAGGCGATCGCCGATCGCTTCGTGCAGGGCCTGATCGAGAAATTTGCGGCTTTAGTGGTCGGCGACCCCCTCGACGAAGGCGTTACCGTTGGGCCTCTGGCTACCCCCAGCATTGCTGATGAGCTAGAACAGCAGGTCAACGCCTGCCTAAAAGCGGGGGGCACCGCCCTGATTGGGGGCGATGTGGCTGCTTTAAAGTCACAGCTCCCGGCTGAGCTCCAGAACGGCAGCTGGTTTCCACCCACCATTTTGGCTCAGATCCCCCCCGGTACCCCTGCCGAGCAGGAGGAGTTTTTTGGCCCGGTGGCACTGGTGTTTCGCGTCACCAGTCTGGATGAGGCGATCGCGCGAGCCAACGACATTCCCTTTGGATTAGGGGCCAGCGGCTGGAGCCAGGACCTCACCGAGCAAGAACGCCTGATTGCCGAGCTAGACGCTGGGGCAGTCTTTATTAACGGTTTAGTAAAGTCTGACCCACGCCTCCCCTTTGGCGGCATTAAGCGATCAGGATACGGAAGAGAGCTGGGTCGCCAGGGCATTCACGAGTTCGTCAACATCAAAACCGTCTGGGTCAAATAGCCACCCCATCCCCCCGCCACTCCCCCACCTTCACCCTCCCTCTACCCCCCAAGCCACCCTATGAACAC
>JBARVK010000468.1:0-9561 GCA_049646225.1 Nodosilinea sp. | reverse complement strand
GGGTTTCTAGAAAACGGGCCTCTTCGCGATCGAGTTCGGCTTTAATTTGAGCTGCGCGCTGCCGCGTGTTGGGGAACGCTTCCTCCGCTAGCTGAATCGCCGCCTCGGCTACGGTACTGATAAACGCCCCCTCAATGCCGATTAGCCGTCCGTGGCGCACGACCCGCCGGATCAGCCGCCGCAGAATGTAGCCCCGACCCACATTGGAAGCGGTAATGCCGTCGGCAATCATGTGGACGACGGCCCGTACGTGGTCGCCAATCACTTTAAGGGAAACCTTCGTCTTCTCGTCGGCTTTGCCGTAGTCGAGCCCAGCTAGATCCGCCGCTGTTTTGATGATCGGGAGGATCAGATCGGTTTCGTAGTTGTTGGGCACCCGCTGCAAAATCTGAGCCATCCGCTCTAGACCTAGGCCGGTGTCGATGTTCTGCTTTTGCAGCGGCGTCAGGTTACCGTCGGCATCCCGGTTGTACTGCATAAACACCAGGTTGTAGAACTCGATAAAGCGCGAGTCGTCCTCCAGGTCAATGTTGTCGTCCCCTAATTCAGGATGAAAGTCGTAGTAGATCTCCGAGCAGGGGCCGCAGGGGCCAGTGGGGCCAGAGGCCCAAAAGTTATCGGCCTCATCCATCCGCTGAATGCGGTGGGCCGGAATGCCCACCTGGTCGCGCCAGATCGCAAAGGCGTCGTCGTCTTCGCGGAAGACGCTAACTACAAGGCGCTCGGCGGGCAGGTTGAAGACTTCGGTGGAAAGCTCCCAGGCCCAGGCGATCGCCTGCTCTTTGAAGTAGTCGCCAAAGCTAAAGTTGCCCAGCATCTCAAAGAAGGTGTGGTGGCGCGCCGTGCGGCCCACATTCTCAATGTCGTTGGTGCGAATGCACTTCTGCGAAGTGGTGGCGCGATCGACATCGGCCTGGCGCTGACCCAAAAAGATGGGCTTGAACTGGAGCATTCCCGCGATCGTCAGCAGTACCGTGGGGTCTTCGGGCACCAGCGACGCGCTTGGTTTGATGGCGTGGCCCCGCGCCGCGTAAAACTCCAGAAACGTCTGGCGAATCTGCGCGCCGCTCATTGTGGTGGAGATTGAAGTGGGGGACTTTGCCATGGGACAGGGAGACGTTAGGTAAATGGGTAAGGGGGTGGATGGATAATTAAGTCAATCGTAGGGCGCATGAGCGCAGCAATGCACCCGTTGGCAAACCCTTGATGCTACAAGCCGACTACTTAACCTGGACTTCTATTTTGACCGATGATCGGCGATCGCGAAGTCAATCTGACCGAATTTTGAGGCGATCGCCGCCATCTTGGTTTTAGATTGCGGTTGTAATCGTCATCAGCACGCTCGCCTGGACAAGCGCTCCATGGGAAAATTGGGGCGTGATATTTATAGATCAGCGGCTAATGAAACAGATTCGAGCGATCGTTCACGGCATTGTGCAGGGGGTTGGGTTTCGCTATCGCACCAGCCAGGTCGCCCAGCAGCTGGGGGGTCAAAGGTTTTGTGCGCAACCAGCCCGATGGCACTGTTGAAATTGTTGCCGTTGGCACCAGCTCCAGTCCCTACTACACTGGGCACATCAGGACCCTGCGAGTGCCCAAGTTACCCAGGTGGAGGCTGAACCCTACGCCGGATCGGCTGAGTTTAATCGGTTTACCATCGAGCGATAGCGGTCATTCCCGAGGGGAGCCCATACAGCCGAGCCCGATACCACCCTACAGCATTATAGATTTAGGGTCGGCCCTAGTCTGTAAACCTCAGCCGATGGCGGAAATTAGCCACTGATTCCGCCATACCTAGGGCAATAAAGTTCGTCAGCAGCGCCGATCGCCCGTAGCTTAGCCACGGCAGCGGAATCCCGGTAATCGGGGCTAGACCAATGGTCATGCCGATGTTGATCACCACCTGAAACACAATCATCGCCAGCACGCCAATCACCAGGAGCGAACCAAAGTCATCCTTGGCGTTTTGGGCAATAATCACCAGGCGAAAGCAGATCAACCAGTAGGCCGCAATCACCACCATGGCCCCCACAAAGCCCCACTCCTCACCAATCGCCGAAAAAATAAAGTCCGTGTGCTGTTCAGGGATAAAGTTGAGCTGCGTTTGTGACCCGTTGCCCCATCCCTGACCAAATAGCTTGCCTGCCCCGATCGCAATCCGCGATTGAATCAGGTGATAGCCGCCCCCTAAGGGGTCTTTATCGGGGTCGAGAAACAGCACCAGACGGTCTTTTTGGTAGTCTTGCAGCAGATTCCAAAAAATGTCGCCCAGCTTGCCCGCCACCAGGTTTACCGCCGTGGCTACCACCGTGCTAAACCACCGCCAGGGTAGAGTAAACCAGGCCACTAGACCCATGCCCAGACTCCATACCAGCCAGCTGGGCAGCACCAGGTGAAACAAAATCGCCGCCATTAAGGGTGACACAAACAGCAATAGCCAGCCGGGGTTGCAGTTGGCCCAGTAGAGCATCGATAGCGTAATCGCCCCAAACACCAGGGAGGTGCCTAGGTCGGGCTGAATAAACACCAGTAGCCAGGGCAGCACCAGCACCGTCATCGCGCTAGCGACTCCCCACAGGGTAGAGGCATCGCGACGGCTGAGCATAGCGGCCAGCGTAATAATGATGCTCAGCTTGGCAAACTCGGAGGGCTGTACATAAAATCCGCCCACCCCAAGCCAGCTCTGAGCGCCCCCCCCAACGGTACCGATAAACATGACCAGAACCAGCAGCAGGTTCACGGCAATGTAGATAATCCACTGCCAGTTGAGCAGGTGCTCATAGCGGCTGCGGGAAATCCACAGCGCCAGGCCTAGGCCAATTGCCCCCAGCACCGCATGGTTGAGACCATAGCCACCGTTGACCGTATTGATTTGAGTGCTGTGAATGACGAGCGCCCCAAAGATGGTGAGCACCACCGGCAGCGCCAGTAGCACCCAGTCTAGGCCCTGCCAGCCCGCTAGCAGCGATCGCCACTGCTTTTGCATGTCAGTTATGAACACGGCTATGCCCTCCTACCCATACCGAATCCTACCGTTTTAAACCCGACTTGTAGGGCATGGCACTGCCATGCCCCTACGGGATCTCTACTTTGAACCAGGGTTGCTCAACGCCGAGGGCGGCAAAGCTACTACGCTAGCGCCGCCATAGATACCTTAGCTGCCACTTGTTCGGCCATCGCCCGCAGGGCCTTAGCGCTCTCGGAGTCGGGGTGCTGCACCACAATCGGAATGCCAGCATCACCGCCCTCGCGCACCGCCATTTCTAGGGGAATACAGCCCAGTACCGGCAGCCCCAGCTCCTTCGACAACAGCTCGCCGCCGCCAGAGCCAAAAATGTCGTAGCGCTTGTCGGGTGCATCGGGGGGAATAAATACGCTCATATTTTCGACAATGCCCAGCACCGGCACCTGGAGCTGCTGAAACATCTTCAGTCCCCGGCGAGCGTCTGAAATCGCCACCGACTGAGGGGTTGAGACAATCACCGCCCCGGCCATCGGCACCGCCTGGGCCAGGGTGAGCTGAGCGTCGCCGGTGCCGGGGGGCAGATCGACCACCAGATAATCGAGCTGGCCCCACTCCACCTGGTACAAAAATTGACGAATGATGCCGTTGAGCATGGGGCCGCGCCAGATCACCGGTTGGTCGCGATCGATCAAGAAGCCCATCGACACCATTTTGACGCCGTGATTGAAAGCGGGTTCGAGCACTTCACCCTGTTTGACCACCACCTGGGCCTCGGTGAGGCCCATCATGATTGGGGCATTGGGGCCGTAGATGTCGGCGTCAATGAGGCCCACGGCGGCTCCGGCCTGGGCCAGCGCCACCGCTAGGTTCACCGCCACGGTACTCTTACCCACGCCGCCCTTACCGCTGGAAACCGCGATGATGTTTTTGACGCCGCCAATGCCGGTGCGATCGGGCAACGCCTTCTGCTGAGGGGTTTCGGCGGTTACCTCAACGCTGACGGTTGCGACCCCAGGCAGTGTGCGTACGGCTTTTTCACAGTCTTCGACAATGAATTCTCGCAGGGGACAAGCCGGTGTGGTGAGCACCAGGGTGAAACTGACGTCGCCATCTGCGATCGCCACGTTGCGGATCATGTTGAGCTCCACCAGGCTTTTTTGCAGCTCCGGGTCTTGTACCGGGCGCAGTACGTCTAAAACAGAGGCTTCGGAGAGGGTTGGGCTCATAAGTCGGAAAAAGTTGGGCCAGCTAAACGGGCATCGCTAATTGAGATGCCTGAGGGAAACCTTTTGGTCTATTGCTGAATCTGGCATGCTGTGGGGCGGTGTGTTCCACCACCTACCTTCAGGCAGCAGTTGACCATCCCCTATCTTAAGCCGCCCTGCCCCCCTTGAGCACAAGTGCTTAGGCCAGAGGTTTACCAGGCCTGAGAGCGAGAATTGCGGCCATCTAAAAGATCGGGGTGCTCGGCTGCCTCAGCCAGGGCCGAAGCCACCCTGGCCGCGTAGGGCCGCAGTAGCGACCAGGCCAGGGGCGATAGCCACCCCCGCAGCGTGACTGAGTAAGAAATTTGGGTGCCTCGGACGGTCGATTTGAGGTGGTAAGTCACCCGTTCTTCGAGTCCTGGAATGGGCAGTACTCGCACGCTGATTAGCTCGTGGGGCTGCACCCGCTCGACAAAAATTTTCACCGGCACCGGGCAAAGGCGAGTAAACGCCCGATAGATGAGCCCAGGCTTGGGCTTGAGCCCCTGGGGCGCATTGGTGCTGGTCAACAGTGGATGCCAGGAGACATCGGCCAGGTTCATGATCGTCTGCCAGAGCACGTCAACGGAGGCGCTGCTGACGGCCAGGTATGACTTTTCCAGCTGCTGCTGGACCTGCACCCAGTGCTGAATGATTTGCATCAGGGCGAGAAACGGACGGGGAAATGACCACGATCTAAACACAGCCACCTCCATACCGATATCGCCGGCTCAGCACCTGACAGCCGGGGCGACTTGAGGGGGTGAGCAGCAGTAGCATGACGGTCAAATCGGGTGAACCAGGGGCGGGGTGGGGCGAGGCGAGCTAGGGTTTTGTTACAGGAGTTCGTTACGGGGCGTTGCGTTTCTAAACATTTTTCTCAACCTGGCAGATCGGTGAGTATTGGGTATGGTTTCACGGTAGCGTGGGAAAACGTGGCACCTGTTGAGGCTGTTGCCTGCACCCGGCGGCTTGCGATCAGCGTTGGATTCGGGTTGTCGCTGGGGTAATAAAGTACCTAATGGCGACAAAAAACGGATCCTTAGCTCCCTATAAAAGCCATTCCACAGTGTGACATATTCGACCCCACGCCGACATAACGTATTGTTTTCTCGAGGCTATGACCACTACCCCTGTTTCTCAGCCCGTTACCGCCGCGCCACCCGCCGATTCTCGCGATCGCGTCAGCGCCATGCTGAAGCAGCTCCAGGACAGCATTTGCCAGCGGCTTGAGACCCTCGACGGCGAGGCCCAGTTTCAGCAAGACGCCTGGGATCGACCCGAAGGCGGCGGTGGCCGATCGCGCGTGCTCAAGCAGGGCCGCATCTTTGAGCAGGGCGGCGTCAACTTCTCTGAAGTTTGGGGCGACCATCTGCCGCCGTCGATTTTAGTGCAGCGTCCCGAGGCGGCGGGCCACCGCTTCTATGCCACGGGCACCTCTATGGTGTTACACCCCCGCAACCCTTATGTGCCCACGGTGCACCTTAACTACCGCTACTTTGAGGCAGGGCCGGTGTGGTGGTTTGGCGGCGGCATTGACCTCACCCCCTACTACCCCTTCGACGACGATGTAGTCCACTTTCACCAGACCCTGAAACAGACCTGCGATCGTCACAACCCCAACTACTACCAGGTGTTTAAGCCCTGGTGCGACGAGTACTTCTACCTTAAGCACCGAGGCGAAACCCGGGGCGTCGGCGGCATTTTCTTTGACTACCAGGACGGGCAGGGGATGCTCTACCGGGGGCCCGACGGCGGCAAAATTGCGGATCAAACCAGTCAGGCCTTAGGCGAACCGCCCCAGCGCAGCTGGGACGATCTGTTTAACTTTGCTCGCGACTGCGGCGATGCCTTTCTACCTGCCTACGTTCCCATCGTCGAGCGCCGCCACAATACTGAGTACAGCGACCACCAGCGGCAGTTTCAGCTCTACCGCCGCGGCCGTTACGTGGAGTTCAACCTGGTCTACGACCGGGGCACCATTTTTGGCTTACAGACCAACGGGCGCACGGAATCAATTTTGATGTCGCTGCCCCCGCTGGTGCGCTGGGAGTACGGCTACACCCCTACTGCCGACAGCCCTGAGGCCCGGTTGTACGATGTCTTTCTCAAGCCTCAAGATTGGGTGAACTGGGCCAACAGCGCACCGAGCTAGAACAGCTAAAATCCATCAACCCCTTGTCTGACAAGGTGTTTAGCGCTTGCACCAGTGAGTCTAGAGCAGATTCACTGGGGCATTTAGTTGTTTAAATTTCTTAAAAAACCCCGGAATCCACATAAATTAAAGGTTTTGGCGATCCACTTTTTCGGGGTTGCCCTTAGAATGAGGCAGTGAAATTCTGGATTGACAGGGGTTTCAGCCATTCTGTTAGCCGGGACCGTGATTTACGCCCTGGGATTACCTACAGAATACGACTGGATCCCAATATTCTTTGCCCATAGGAGACAGGTATGAATAAAGCTGAACTCGTTGATACGGTAGCCGACAAGGCTTCCTCTACTAGCGATAAGCCCGTGACCAAGAAGGAGGTAGATCTCGTCATTTCTGCCACCATCGACGCCATTATTGAAGCCGTAGCGGCGGGTGAGAAAGTCACCTTGGTTGGGTTTGGTTCCTTTGAACGACGCGAGCGCAAAGAGCGGGAAGGTCGTAACCCTAAAACTGGTGACACCATGGTGATTCCAGCGACTAAGGTGCCTGCCTTCTCTGCGGGTAAATTGTTCAAAGAAAAGGTGGCTAAGTAAGCGCCCCCTTGATTCAAACTCCGTCTACTCACACACCGTTCAATCGACCTGTTCACGGGGGAAACTTGGCCTGGGCGGCTGCGATCGCTGGCTGTTCCCCCGATTCTTTACTCGATTTTTCGGCCAGCATTAACCCGCTGGGGCCGCCCGAATCGGTTGTGCAGGCGATGAATGAGGCTCTGGGGCAGCTGCGCCACTACCCCGACCCCGGCTACACCCATCTGCGCCGCGCCCTGGGCCAGTATCACCAGGTGCCTGCCGACTGGGTACTGCCGGGAAACGGGGCCGCTGAACTGTTGACCTGGGCGGCGCGAGATATAGCGGCGGTTGGCGATTGCCACTTGCTCACGCCCGCCTTTGGCGACTACGAACGAGCCCTGGCCGCCTTCGATGTGCCCATTCTGCCCTGGCCCCTGGCCCTGGACGAGGTGGATACCCCGGCTAACCCCTGGCCCGAACCCCAGGCTGCCAGTATTTTGATCAACAATCCCCATAATCCAACCGGGTGTCTGTTTGATGTCGCCAGCCTGGAGCCGCTGCTGGAGCGGTTTGCCACGGTGGTTGTCGACGAAGCCTTTATGGATTTTGTGCGGCCTGAGCAGCAGCAGTCTCTCATTCGCCACCTGGAACGCTACCCTAACCTGGTGGTGCTGCGGTCACTGACCAAGTTTTACACCCTGCCCGGCCTGCGCATTGGCTACGCCCTGGGCCACCCCGATCGCCTGGGTCGCTGGCAGCGCTGGCGCGACCCCTGGCCGGTGAATAGCCTGGCGGCGGCGGCGGCGATCGCCGCTGTCGGTGATACGGCCTTCCAAGCCCGCACTTGGCAGTGGCTGCCTGCGGCCCGTCAGGCGCTGTTTGAGGGCCTGCGGGCCATCCCTGGGCTGTCGCCGATGGCGGGAGCTGCCAATTACCTCCTGATTAAGACCACCACACCGGCTCCGAGGCTGCAGGAGCGCTTGTTGCGCAGCCACCAGGTGCTCATTCGTGACTGCCTCAGCTTTGCCGAACTAGGCCCAGACTATCTGCGCGTCGCCGTGCGGACTCAGGTCGAAAATGACTGTTTGCTAACAGCTCTGCGTCAAGAGTTGGCAGTATGATGCTGGCAACAGTCGATTAGCCTTTGCTATGACTACTCTGGCTCCGCCGCCGCTGCAGCTAACTTCACCCTTTGCACTGAAGCGCCGCCACGTTACCAAACCGCTGACAAACGCACGCTGGTTAGGTGCACTAGGGGCGTCTACGCCCCATCGTTGCCCTGGCCTTACAGCGGGTAAACTACAGATCTAACCTAAACAATCGGTTGAACGAGCCACATCGATTGTATTGATGTCGAACGGGCCACCATAGACCGTATTGATACCGTCCCGAAACACGCGAGTCAGACCATGGGTGAATCGTTAACGCATCACATTCCAGGAATTGCCAACCCTGACTGCCTGGCCCTTGTGCGTGAATACTGCCGGCTCGCGGTTCGACCTAGTCTAAGCCATACCGACAGTCAGCGCCTCGACCAGCTGTTGGCCAAGGCCGAAACCGATGGCCGCCTTGATTTTTGGATCAGCGAAGCAGATCACTTTATCGACCATGCCGTTGGGTTGGGCAGCGCCACTCGGGTCTATGCCTCTGTCAACGAAAACCTGAAGTCGCGGCTGCGCGAGCTGCTCGATTTGACCCACACTAATCCGGGTGACAAAGCTCTGGAGCTGCTTGAAGAACTTGACGAAAGCCTGACTGAAGGCACGCGCCAGGTGCAGCAGCAACTGGCGCAGCGGGGCTACGATCCCGGCCCCGTTGACGGTGTTGCTGGGCCTAAGACCCAGCGCGCTCTGCGTAAGTTTCAGCAGTCCCAGGGGGCGGGCTGCTAGGTCTAGCCGCTGTCGGTTCGATCGGTTCGCGGTGCCTTAAGCAACAGAGCGGGGGCGATCGCCAATCGAGTGATCGCCCCCGCTCTGTACCCTTCTCAAGATTTACCGTTAGCCAATCCGCAGCAGTTCGACATCGAACAGCAGTGTTGCATTGGGCGGAATAACCCCACCTGCGCCCCGGCTGCCGTAGCCCAGCTCAGGGGGAATCACCAGCTTGCGCTGACTACCCACCCGCATGGTGCCGACGCCTTCGTCCCAGCCCTTGATCACCTGGCCGACGCCAATTTGAAAGGTAAAGGGCCGACCGCGATCGCGGGAGCTGTCAAACTTAGTGCCGTCTTCGAGGGTGCCTGTGTAGTGCACCGTGACCCGCTGGCCCGGCTGCGGCATCGCCCCGGTACCTTCGACAACATCTACGTACTGTAGGCCAGAATCGGTCGTAACCATAGTGTCGTCGGGCATAGCGGTATCCGCCTCGGGGGTAACGTCAGAATCTAAATCTAAATCAGCTGCCGCCTGGGCTACTTGGGCTACCGGCTCAGTTAGAGTGATGGCTGCTTCGGTCACCTCGGCCCGGTTTAAGTTGGCCGCGATCGCTTCGGGCTGAGTCCCTGTCAGCTGAGCCACCACCAGCACTAGACAACAGGCGGCCAACACGCCCAGGCTAATCAAAATCTCTCGCACAAATGACCTCCCTTCCAAGCATTTCTTTCCTCGATCATATAGCAATCCCCTACCC
>JBARVK010000467.1:0-4089 GCA_049646225.1 Nodosilinea sp. | reverse complement strand
CCCCGCCCCAGTCCCGAAGCCCCCTCCTACCCTGTCGAACCTCGACCCTCGGGGGCTGGTCTGGGTACTCTGGTTGTGCAGGTTACGGCCAGAACGCTGATGACACCTTCGTTACTGGAGCAGGCTAAGGATGGGGATGCGGCGGCGATCGCCGCTCTCCTCACCCATGCTTTAAAGCCCAAGGGCATTACCGTGCGGGGCGATCGCCAGAGCTATTGCCTACAGCTGTGGTTCACGGGCAACCCCGCCCCGCCCCAGGCGGCAACGGTGGCCTACGCCCGCCGCGCGATCGACACATTGCAGGTGCCGTCTATCGGTATTTTGCAGCTCTATGGAGAGCAAGCCCAGTCGTCGCAGCCGGTGTGGACGGCAGAGATTGCGCTGCTGTCCACACCGGCTGTCTCTGAAGACCAGGTTTTAGCTGGGCCGACAAGTCCAAAGAACGAACAGAAACCGTCAGTTGAGCGTTTAGCCTCAGACGAACCCATGCCGGTCGCGATCGCTCGCGCCTACCAGGAGCTAGGGCTAGAGCCAGGTTCGCCGCTGGCCCTGGTCGAATCGGTGTATTTTAAGCGCCGGGCTACGCTGCTGCGAAAGGGCGATCGCGCTGCCCTAGAGCCGCTCAAATGGGCCTTCACCACCCTCAAAACCGATCTCGAACGGCAGGCGACAGGTTCTACATCTGTCTCCCCCTCAGTATTAGCTGAAGAATTTACGGGTTCTCAGCCCCTCTCCCCGCGATCGCACTCCTCCATCCGGTCCCATACCGCCCTACCCGAGGCCAGGGACGACACTGACCTTCTGTCTTTTGACAATCGCTACAGCAACGGCCTGATTTTTCCGCTGCTGCTGCTGCTGGGCATGCTGATGAATGCCGTACCCATTGTCAATGTTCTGCTCCGAGGCATCAAAATTTGGATTCACGAATTTGGCCACGCCACCGTGGCCTGGCTGGCGGGGCGGCGGGCGATTCCCCTGCCGATTGGGTGGACGAGTGTGGACCCAAGGCGATCGCTGTTCGTTTACCTCGGTGTTCTTACCCTGTTGGGGTTGTTGTTCTGGGCCGGGCGGCGGGAGGGCAAGCGCTGGCCGATGGTGCTAGCGGTGGTGCTGGCCCTAGTGCAGTTTTATATGACCTGGCTGATGTCGGTCAACCAGTTCGACCTGTGGCTATCCTTCGGCGGCATTGGCGGTGAGCTTTACCTATCGGCGCTGCTAATTGTGAGCTTCTATTTCCCGCTGCCCGAATACTTTCGGTGGGATTTCTACCGTTTTCCAGTGGCGTTAGCCGCTGCCTTTTGCTTTTGGGGCCAGGTGTGGCTGTGGCAACAAATCCCCAGCGGCAAGGCATCGATTCCCTTTGGTGCAATGTGGGGCGACGCTGACCACGGCGATATGAACCAGTTGGCCAATGTTCACCTCTGGACACCGGGGGATATTATCAGCGCCTACAGCACGATCTCTCACCTCTGCCTGCTGGGAATTTTGGCGGTCTACAGCTACACCCTCTTTCGACAGCACCGCGAGCTGTTTATTGCTCTGGGGCGGCAGTGGTTGCCCTAGCTTGGGCTTTCTATAATGCGCGCAACTCCTAGAACCTGGCTTGAGCCAATTTCCGATATGCCAGGCAAAGATGTCTCTACCGCAGGTGCAGGACAGCGCGATCGCCTAGCGATGGTGGCAGCTCCGAGGCAGGGGCTGGATTGGGCTCAAATACGGGACCGCCCATCGTGGCCCCACCGCTCTGGCTCTCGGTCGGCACTCTGACCCTTTTATGGCCGTAGCCATCATCATGAGGACATTCTCCGCAATGGAGTCGCTGTCTGTCATTCCCGTAGCAACGGGAATCCATTGGAGAGCAGGTTCTCCAGAGTGAATTTCCACATCCGCGGGAATGACGGCCCTAGCCTGTGGTCTTGACCTACGTGGCTATAGCTAAACAACACGACATTGGCAGTTGAGCCAGCGTAAAGGGGAAATAGCCTTATTTGTCCACAAAAGTTTAATTAATCCTATTAAAAAATTTCTATGCAATAAGCTCAGCTTATTTTTTTAATTGAAAATTGCATTCAAATTTCGTTGCTTGCTGCGATCCACAGAACAAAAAAACAACATAGACTTAATCTCATGAAGAAGAGGTGCAGGATTTAGTTTTATCAATTCTACGCCTTCGGCAGGGTTTGTCCTGACATCTTTCCCGTCACCCATTTATTTATTTACGACGCTCTTAATCGAGGCGTTGCAAGGAGGTCTTATGTCAGATTTTTCCAGGATTACCCGACGCAAGTTTGTGGTCACCGCTGGGGTGTCGGCAGCCAGTTCGCTACTGCTCAAGGGCTGTCTGGGCAATCCGCCCTCGGCTACTACCCAAACCGCGACTCCGGTAGCAAATACCGCCGCCCCGGGGCCCATTACCGCTAATGACACTCCTGAAACCAGCACGATCAAGCTGGGCTACATTCCGATTGTTGAATCGGCGGCCCTGATCATTGCCAAGGAAAAAGGCTTCTTTGCCAAGTACGGCATGACCGGGGTCGAAGTCTCCAAGCAGGCCAACTGGGCCTCGGCCCGCGACAATGTCACCATTGGCTCGGCGGGTGGCGGCATCGACGGCGGTCAGTGGCAAATGCCCATGCCCCACCTGATCAGCGAAGGCATTATCACCAACGGTCAGAAAATACCCATGTACGTGCTGGCCCAGCTCGAAACCCAGGGCAACGGCATTGCCGTATCGGGCATTCACACGGGTAAAGGGTTGGGCTTAGATATTTCGGGTGCTGCCGACTACATTAAGGGGTTCCAGGCCAACCAGGGTCGCAAGTTTAAGGCAGCCCACACCTTCCCCAACGTCAACCAAGACTTCTGGATTCGCTACTGGTTTGCCGCTGGTGGCATTGACCCCGACACCGACATCGACCTGCTGGCGGTGCCCCCGGCTGAAACCGTGCAGGGTATGCGCAACGGCACCATGGATGCCTTTAGCACTGGCGACCCCTGGCCCTACCGCATTGTTGCCGACGATATCGGCTTTATGTCGGCCCTAACCCACGAAATGTGGGCGTTTCACCCTGAAGAATACCTGGCCATCCGCGCCGATTGGGTTGATGCCAACCCCAACGCCACTAAAGCCCTGCTGAAAGGCCTGATGGAGGGCCAGCAGTGGATGGATAACCCCGCCAACCGCCCCGAAGCCGTGAAAATCCTGGCGGGTCGCAACTACTTCAACGTTCCCGAAACTATCTTGACCCCGCCCTACAGCGGCACCTATGCCATGGGCGATGGCAAAGCCGACATTAAGGACATCAACGCAGGCCCGCTGTACTGGAAAGACCCCAAAGGCAGCGTGTCGTATCCCTACAAGAGCCACGACACCTGGTTTTTGACCGAGAGCATGCGCTGGGGCTTCCACAAAGACAAACTCACCGACTTTGATACCGTCAAGCGCATCGTCGACGCCGTCAATCGCGAAGACCTCTGGCGCGAAGCGGCCACCGAAGCAGGCTTTACCGCCGATATCCCCGCCGACACCACGCGGGGAATCGAAACCTTCTTCGACGGTGTCAAGTTCGACGCTGCTAACCCTGAGGCCTACCTGAAGAGCCTCACGATCAAGCGGGTCTAGGAGGGGTGGAGGGGTGGAGGGTAACGCGTGTGTTAAGTCGCTTTGCGGCTAGTTCCATCACCCTTTATCCGCCCACACCATCACCCTTTACTCGACCACACCATCACCCCTTCTTCCTCAAAACTCTTCCACGTCAGTCCATCCAACCCAGAGATAGAAACCATGGTTACTCAAGCACCTTCGAGAATGCCGCCTCGTTCCAACCCAGTTTTTGCATCGGTTCAGCAGTTTTGGCAAAAGCGCAGCGGCGACATCATTCCTCCGACGATTGGGATTGCGGTGTTTTTGACCGTGTGGCAGCTTGTGTCGTGGTCAGGCATGACTCGGCTGCCGGGGCCGCTCAGTTTGTGGACCGATACCCGCACCCGCGAGCTATTGCTCTACCCGTTTTATGACCTGGGCGGGTTAGATAAGGGTTTGTTTTGGCAGACCTGGGCTAGTCTGGGGCGGGTAGCTCAGGGTTACAC
>JBARVK010000466.1:0-8463 GCA_049646225.1 Nodosilinea sp. | reverse complement strand
GTCCATGGCCGCGACGGTTTCGCCGCCGTCGTTGAGGCGCATGTAAAAGGCCTTGATGCCGGTGGGGTAGTCGGTAACGATGACGGGCTTTTTGAACAGGTCCTCCGCTAGATAGCGCTCGTGCTCTGACTGCAGGTCAATGCCCCACTCGACCGGGAACTCAAAGGTCTTGTCGGCTTTCTCCAGCAGCTTCACCGCCTCGGTGTAGGTGATGCGCTCGAAGGTGTTGTTGATAATGTTGTCGGCGGTGGCCAGTACCGAGTCGTCGATGCGCTGGTTGAAAAATTCCATATCCTCGGGGCACTGCTCTAGGACCGAGTGGAAAATGTACTTGAGAAACTCTTCGGCCAGATCCATATTGCCGGTCAGGTCGCAGAAGGCCATCTCCGGCTCCACCATCCAAAACTCGGCCAGGTGGCGGGAGGTGTTGGAGTTCTCAGCCCGAAAGGTGGGGCCGAAGGTGTAGACATTGCTAAAGGCCATCGCCATGATCTCGGCTTCGAGCTGGCCGCTGACGGTGAGATAGGCGGGCTTACCGAAAAAATCTTGGCTGTAGTCCACGGCCCCGTCTTTGGTTTTGGGCGGATTGGCCAGATCGAGTCCCGTCACCGCAAACATTTCCCCGGCCCCCTCGCAGTCGCTGGCGGTGATGATCGGCGTGTGAATCCAGAGAAAACCGCGATCGCGAAAGAACTGGT
The DNA here is from genome assembly GCA_049646225.1 of Nodosilinea sp. Taxonomy (GTDB): domain Bacteria; phylum Cyanobacteriota; class Cyanobacteriia; order Phormidesmidales; family Phormidesmidaceae; genus Nodosilinea. The sequence continues at coordinate 7,765 of JBARVK010000466.1, read as the reverse complement.
GAATCGCCTGGGCGCAGGCGTTGCGCACCCGAAACACCGCCCCCAGGGTGTTGGTGCGCGACCTGAGGTGCCCCAGCGTGCGCAGATACTCAAACGAGTGACGTTTTTTTTGCAGCGGATAGGTCTCCCCATCCGCTGTGCCAAAGACGGTGATGCTCTGCCCCTGCAATTCCACCCGCTGCCCTTTACCGGGCGACTCTACTAAGGTGCCGCCAATCTCCACCGAAGACCCGGTGGTGAGGTCTTTGACGACGGTGTCGTAGCCCGCTAGGTCAGCACTCAGCACCACCTGTAACCCCGCCATCGAGGAGCCGTCGTTCACCTCCACAAAGGTGATGCCCTTGGCCTCGCGCTTGGTGCGGACCCAGCCCTGGATGGTAGCGGTCTGGCCCGGTTCGCTGCTGTGCAGAATGTCTCGAATGCGCGGCATAGTCGTGGATGATCTGTAGGGGGCAACATGAATTGTTCCTATTCTGACCCACAGCGGCTCTGAAAGGGCTGATCGAGGCTAACAAAAGTGCCCTCAGGGGTGTGGGTTCTAGCCCCAGCCGCCGATGCGATCAATCTTTAAGGAATCTGAATTAACCAGCAAAGGTATTGATAGCTACAAAATCCCCTTTCCTTTGCCCTTACTATCCAGAGTGCAAATTTCCTTACGGTTTAACTGTTCTCGTGCTGGTCGTTATTCAAGACGTTGTTATTCAAAATGAAGAGGTTTAGCTGACTTCTCGACGCAAAAAAGCGATGCAGAAGCAATTGGTAACAGGTTTACCAGCGATGCACATGTCCTCGACGTTTTTGGCTCAGGCTTGTTTTTCTTGTTCCTCAGCTTCGAACTAAGGTCAGAAATCAGGGCAAACGACACAGAGTTCGCTTCTGTTTTGGCAAATTGGGGCAGATTGGGTGTCTATTGCAGAACGTTTCGAGGATACAGGTTTGTCTGAGGGGTTTCCTTAGACCACTGAGACGATAAGCACTATGGCCAGAGATTTCCCATTTCGGGGTTGCCGATTTCTGTCGCTGTGGTGTGGTTTTTCTAAGGCTGTCTAAACCGTAAGTCCCTCAGACTTTTCTAGTACAGGCAACAGCGGCGATCGCCCTCAAGGCCAGGGGATTGACCCCCAAAGCTGGTTTATAGAGCGCTTTAACCCCCAGCTTTGGATGTTGTCTCCCCTTTTTAACGACCTGAGCAAAGGATATTTGCCCGCTCAGCCTGCCAAAGAGTTTAGGTCTCATCTACACATCCTGTTCACTATTCAATTTTAGGAGATTGCTATGAGTGGAAACGAGCTGCGCGCCCAAGCCATTGCCAGCATTGCCTGCCGTCCCAAAGTGCCTGTGAGCACGCCAGGACGGCTCGAAGACCTCTGGGCCAAGGACGTGTTTAGCCTTGGCAAAATGCAGGAGTGCCTGCCTAAGTCAGTCTTTAAGTCACTACAAAAAACCATTACCACCGGGGCACAGCTAGACGTGTCGGTGGCCGATGTGGTGGCCGTAGCCATGAAGGACTGGGCCATTTCCAAGGGGGCACTCTATTACTCTCACATGTTCTACCCACTTACCAACGCCACTGCCGAAAAGCACGACGGCTTTATCTCGGTGCAGAGCGATGGCTCGGTGATTTCAGAATTTTCAGGCAAGGTGCTAGTCCAGGGCGAGCCGGATGGGTCATCATTCCCCAACGGCGGTATTCGCTCCACCTTTGAGGCTCGGGGCTATACCGCCTGGGACGTCACCAGCCCCGCCTTTGTGATGGAGACCGACAACGGCGTCACCCTGTGTATTCCCACGGTGTTTGTCTCGTGGACCGGAGAGGCGCTAGATAAAAAAACGCCGCTGCTGCGCTCCAATGCGGCCATGAGCAAGGCTGCCTCCCGCGTGCTCAAGCTGCTGGGCCACAGCGAAGTGGCCCCGGTCAACTCTAGCTGTGGCGCTGAGCAAGAATATTTTCTGGTCGACGCCAGCTTTGCCAGCGTGCGTCCCGACCTGCTGCTAGCGGGCCGCACCCTATTTGGCAAGGCTCCGGCCAAGGGTCAACAGTTTGACGACCACTACTTTGGCGTCATTCCTGAGCGGGTGCAGGTATTCATGCAGGATGTGGAGGAAAAGCTCTACCGGCTGGGCATTCCGGCCAAGACCCGCCACAACGAGGTGGCCCCTGGCCAGTTTGAGATCGCCCCTTTCTTTGAAGCGGCCAACGTAGCCAGCGACCACCAGCAGCTGATCATGACCGTGCTGCGCACTACTGCCAAAAAGCACGGCTTTGTCTGCCTACTGCACGAAAAGCCCTTTGCCGGTATCAATGGTTCGGGTAAGCACGTGAACTGGTCGGTGGGGAACGCCACCCAGGGCAACCTGCTCGATCCGGGCGATACCCCCCACGCCAATGCTCAGTTTTTGATATTCTGCGGGGCGGTTATTCGCGGCGTGCACAAGTACGGGCCTCTGCTGCGGGCTGTAATCGCCAGCGCCAGCAATGACCACCGCCTAGGGGCCAATGAAGCGCCGCCAGCGATCATTTCTATTTATTTGGGCAGCCAGCTGCAAGATGTGTTTGATCAGATTGCCTCGGGTGAGGTGACGGGTTCCCAGAGCAAGGGCGATATGGATCTAGGCGTGCCAACCCTGCCTACTTTCCCGAAGGATGCGGGCGATCGCAACCGCACCTCTCCCTTTGCGTTTACCGGCAACCGCTTTGAGTTTCGCGCCGTGGGTTCAGGCCAGTCGGTGGCCGGGCCGCTGGTGGCGATGAATACCATTCTGGCCGATTCCCTCGACTGGATGGCTGACCAGCTCGAGGCCAAGCTCAACAGTGGCGTAGAACTCAACGTCGCCATCCACGACATTCTGCGCGACGTCATTCGCGACCACGGAGCCGTGGTATTTAACGGCAACGGCTACTCCAGCGAATGGCACGAGATGGCCGTCAACGAGCGGGGCCTGCTCAACCTGCGCACCACCGCCGATGCCCTGCCGGTGCTACGCGAGCAGTACATCGAAGACCTGTTCACCAAAGAAAAAGTACTCACCCCAGTGGAGCTGGGCAGCCGCTTTGAGGCCTACTCCGAGCAGTACATTCAGCACATTGAGGTCGAAGCCAGACTGGTAATCAGCATGGCCAAGACCATCATCTACCCCGCCGCTGTGCGGTACATGGGTGAGTTGGCTAAGACCATCGGCAGCCTCGACGCCCTTGGCGTTGAGTTTGGCAAAGATAGTGTAGTCAAGGTAGCCGACTTAACCAAATCAATGATGGGTCTGGTAGAGCAGCTCAGCGACATGATGACAAAACATTTTATGTCGGTCGAAGAGCACATGCAGTTCTGTGCCCAAACCATTCGTCCCCTAATGGACGAGGTGCGGGACTATGCTGACGCTCTGGAGGGCGAAGTAGCCGACGACCTCTGGCCCCTGCCCACCTACCAGGAGATGCTGTTCATCAAGTAGAGGCAAACGGTGGTTTGCTCCGCGAGGACAATGGAATGACTGCTTCACCCCTGTGTTCAAGCATTTCAGGGTTTCCCAACTGAGCATCATCTAGTTGATTCAAAGCCCTCCGTCGTTTCTCTGTTTGAGAACTGACGGAGGGCTTTATATTGGCGTAAACAGCGGTTTATCTAAAATTATCCTAGGTTGGCAGGGTACATTCCATTTACCCCTGCAGGGCTATCTTGTCGCCTTGGGGGACATTGAAGACCAAACCGTTCGCTGACGTTTTAGAGATCTACTATCGCCCCGTGAGTAAAACCAACGCCGCCCGCATTCTCGATCGTCTCAAACTGCCTTACGAGCTTTTAGAGTATGAGGTCGACCCCAACAATCTGGCTGCCGAGAGCACGGCTGAGAAGCTGGGGCTGCCCCCAGAGCAGGTATTTAAGACATTGGTAGCCAAAGGCGATCGCAGCGGGGTTTGTCTGGCTGTGATTCCCGGCAGCGCCCAGCTTGACCTCAAGGCCCTGGCGGCACTAGCGGGCGATCGCAAAACTGACACCGTACCCCTCAAAGACGTACAGCCTCTGACCGGCTATATTCGCGGCGGCGTCACCGCCCTGGGCACCAAAAAAGCGTACCCAGTCTATGTGGATGACTCGATATTGACCTTCAAAACCGTTGCCGTATCTGCCGGCAAGCGCGGCCTCATGCTCTGGCTAGCCCCGCAGGATTATCTGGTAGCCACCGAGGGAACGACAGGGACGTTGGCCAAAGCCCCAACTTGAGGTTGAACGTTTACCGGAATGCCAATCAACCCCAAAAGCCCAAACATCCATCCATCCACTTACCCATCCAAAAGAAAAAGGGCACTCCCCTAAGGAATGCCCTTTACTGCTCCAGCTACAGTCACAAGGCTGAGGCGGCGGCGCAACGGTTAGGCCAGCTGATGCAGCTCGTCCTCAAGCTGCGTCAGAAGCTGATCGTTGCCCTGAGCCCGAGCAACTTCAATCCGATGCTGAATCGATCGCTGAATGTTAATGCGATGGGCATCAGCCGCCTCTCGCAGCAGGTGTCGTCGAGCCTGAAGCCCTCTGCCCGCCATCGGGCGCCCGGCCTGAAACACCGGCTGACGCTGGGGAACAGCTGTTGAAGGCTGTACTTGCCCGTGACAGTTGGTGCTATAGTCAACGCCACGGTAGGTGTAGTTGCCAATGGGTTGCGTCACGGGCAAGTGGCTGACGTAGGAAAATTTTAGCGGACGGCCCCGGTAATGCCCGGTTAGCTCACTCTCACGCACCTCCAGAGACGGGGGATTGTAGTCGTACTCTACGCCGCGATAACAAAGTTTCATGGAATGTCTCCTGTTGACCAAGGATGTAACAAACTGCCTAAGCAGGGTGCGTTCCTTCAGGATTCGGTCTCCTTACTTCCGTCTAGGGCTGGCGGAGCGAAAGCCCCACACTTGCCAACAAGATGAACGTCAACGTATTCAACGTATTTCTGTATTCAATTTTACCGAATATTCCTGATGTCAGCAAGCTATGTCATTTCATTTTTGATCAATATCTATCTCTTGAAATAGAGGCTGGATAAGGATTTGAGCCTAAACGGCAGCGATCGCCCGCTGCAATTCTTTACGCAGCCAATCTAAATATTCCATGACCCCATGCGCAGCCGTCTTACCCCACAAAGGTCAGCAAATTACACTATGCTGAGTATGTAACAGTTGCTTAACAACTGTTGGCCACTTGTCGCGGGGTTTCCCCTTCTATGAAATGCATCATTAACCGTCGGGCGCAGTTTTCTGCCAGCCATCGCTACTGGCTGCCCGAGCTTAGCGCCGCCGAAAACTCCCGGCGATTTGGCCCCTGCGTCAATGCCCCTGGCCATGGCCACAACTACGTGTTGTATGTGTCGATGGAGGGCGACCTAGACGAATACGGCATGGTGCTCAACCTGTCGGATGTCAAGCATGTGATCAAACACGAGGTGACCAGCCAGCTCGACTTCGCCTACCTCAACGATGTCTGGCCCGAATTTGAGCCTACCCTGCCCACCACCGAATACCTGGCCAAGGTGATTTGGGATCGCCTCACCCCCCATCTCCCCCTGGTCAACATTCAGCTTTTCGAACATCCCGAACTCTGGTCCGACTACTCAGGTAACGCCATGGAAGCCTTCCTCACCATCAGCACTCACTTTAGCGCCGCCCACCGACTGGCCTCGCCGCGCCTCAGCTACGAGGAAAACTGCGAGATCTACGGCAAGTGTGCCCGTCCCCACGGCCACGGCCACAACTACCACCTAGAGGTCACCGTCAAAGGTCAAATCGACCCCCGTACCGGCATGCTGGTCGATTTGGCAGCCCTGCAGGCGGCGATCGATGAACATGTAGTTGAGCCCTTTGACCACACCTTTCTCAACAAAGACATTCCCTACTTCGCCGACGTAGTGCCAACCGCTGAGAATATCGCCGTCCACATTCGCGATTTGCTCCAGAGCCCGATCGCAGCCCTCGGGGCCAGCCTGCACAAGGTGAAGCTGATTGAAAGCCCCAACAACTCCGCCGAAGTCTACGCGCCGGTACCAGCAGACCAGGTAGTCTCTACCACCACCCCTGAGTTGGCAGCGGTCTAGTCTTGGGCGATCCCCTACTGCTCGATCGGCTCTGCCACTAGCAGCGGCATTACCCTCTACTTTGTCGACGGGGAGCACCAGCACCGCTGCCTTCGTAATTTTCGTAGGCCGCGACAATACGCTGCACGAGCGGATGGCGCACCACGTCAGACTGGTTCAGCTGGCAGAAGGCAATGCCATCAACCCCCTGCAAGATTTTTTGAGCGACCCCCAACCCCGAGGTTTGATCGCTGGGCAGGTCGGTCTGAGTAACGTCGCCCGTGACCACCATGCGCGACTTAAACCCCAGGCGCGTCAACACCATCTTCATTTGGCCCGGGGTGGTATTTTGGGCTTCGTCCATAATCACGAAGGCGTTGTTGAGGGTATGACCCCGCATGTAGGCCAGAGGAGCAACCTCAATAATGCCGCGCTCCATAAGATTAGCAATTTTTTCGGGGTCAACCAGCTCGTGGAGCGCGTCGTAGAGGGGGCGCAGGTAGGGGTTGACCTTTTGCTGTAGATCGCCGGGCAAAAAACCCAGCCGTTCCCCGGCTTCCACCGCCGGACGGGTGAGAATGAGCCGCTCAAACTCATTGTTGAGCAAGGCCTGCACCCCGATCAGGGTGGCTAAAAAGGTTTTACCGGTGCCAGCTGGGCCAATGCAAAACACCATGTCGGCGCTGCGCAGCGCCTTGACATAGCGCTTTTGGCGAAAGGTCTTAGCGCGAATCACCTCGCCCCGGCGAGTGCGAGCCACCACATCCTGGTGAATGGCCTGTAGTTCGTCAACGCGATCGGTATCGAGGGCCTGACGAGCGGTCATAATATCGGCACTGGTGACGGGCTGCCCCTGGCCCCAAAGGGGTTCTAGGGCCTGCACCAGACGCTGGGCTAGGGCGACGCCATTGTCTGTACCTGACACAAACAACTCCTGACCGCGCAGTACCAGAGAAGCTCCAGTTTGGCTGGCCAGGAGTTTGAGGTTTTCATCTCGGTAGCCAGCCAGGGCCAGAGCACCCTCCAGGCTGGGCAATTCGATCTGCAGGGGAGAAGACATCTACACCGATTGCCAGAACAGTTCAGGCTTGCATAAGCCAGTCAAAGGGTGAACCAGCCTAGGTTTTGGGCCGCAGCTGGGGCTTGGGTTTGCCAGGCGACGATCGCGGCGATTCACGGCGAGGGGCGCGGTCAGCACCACTATCTTGCTCTGAGGCACCATAGATATCGACGTAAGCTGACCATCCAGACAGCGCCGCCGTAGCCCGCACAATGGTGCGAATAGCCTGAATGTTGCGACCGCCCCGGCCAAACACCTTGCCTCGCTCATCGCCCTTGAAGGCAATTCTGATCCAAACCTTGGACTGAACTGCGTTTTCTTCGCAATCGATCCGCAGAGAATCGGGTGAGTCTAGAAAAGGCTCGACCAAGAACCGAACCAGTCCTGGAAAATCAGGAGTTTCCATGGCGGGGGCAGGGGCTAAAGGCAATAGTTGATCTAGGCTTCAGCCTTGGCTTCGGCCTTAAAGCTGGTCTTGCGCTTCTCCAGCAGATTGGCTTTCTCAAGGATATGCCGCACGGTCTGGGTAGGCTGAGCACCCTCCTCTAGCCGACGGGTAATGGCGGGAACGTCTAGCCGGGTTTCATCGGTACGGGGGTTGTAAAAGCCAACTTCTTCCAAGGGTCGCCCGTCGCGACGGGCGTCGCTGTTGATAGC
>JBARVK010000465.1:0-14523 GCA_049646225.1 Nodosilinea sp. | reverse complement strand
GAGTAACTCGAGCGGCTTTTACCATCGCGTCAGCCGCTTCTACCACAGCCGGGAAACCGAGCGTTTCAATCATTCCAACAGCAATCGGCATAGTCGATATCTCCTTATATATTTAGACAACCCTGGGTTTGCCCGTTATTCGGGCACGAAAAACAGCTCCCGAAAAGTAAAAAAAACGGGAATCGCCTCTAGAAAACAAAAACGTTAGGTTGCCCAAAAATTCTTGATGACAGCTTAAGCATAGGTGTCCGTAGTCACTTTTGCAATATAAGCCCCAATGATTGTTGCTAATGTTGAATATTGCTCAAGCTTATGACACAAAGGTTTTTGTGTCGTTATGTATCCACACGTTGTGAAGAGTGATTGCTCACTTTCTGGCCAGAGCGGTCTCTATCGCTGGAGTTGCCTCAGGCTGGGGTTAATGTCCAATCGCTGACATTAAGAATTTTTACAGATTTGCTTGAAGGCTCATTGGTTTTCGGGCAGAGAGGCCCAAGAGAATCAGGTAGAATATCTAAGTCCTGACGGACTCAGAAGCTCAGGCTGCGGCGTTTTTCGCTACTGCTTGAGTTTATAAAGCGACGCCCGAGTCATGCAGCCTTTACGTTCAAATCAGAAGATTCTGGTCAGGGGAACGAATGGCTGCGGTAGTGCAGCTGGAGGTAAACCAGTCTGGGCGCCGGCATAGCTTTTGAGCTTGCCATTGGCCGTGGTCTCCGTCGGGTAACCCCATGACAGAGATAGGCGTAGCGCTATACGCAAGGGGTGAGGTGTTGTCAGAGAGTGTCGGAATGACCCAGTTTTTTGTAGAAACCAGCTGGCTGCTGCCTGTTTACGGCCTAATTGGGGCGCTGCTGTCGCTGCCTTGGTCGACGGGGCTAGTACGTCGGACGGGGCCCCGTCCGGCGGTCTACCTAAATATCGCCATGACGGTGTTGGCCTTTAGCCATGGCCTGATGGCCTTTCGCGGCATTTGGAATCAGGGATCCCAAGAACTGCTGTTCTCGTGGTTTGATTTCGCCGATCTGCACCTCACCCTGGCGTTTGACATTTCGGTCCTCAACTTGGGTGTCTTGGAGCTTGTTGCCGGTCTTAGCTTGCTAGCCCAGGTGTTTGCCCTGGGCTATATGGAGAAAGACTGGGCTCTAGCCCGTTTTTATGGCCTGATGGGCTTTTTTGAAGGGGCCATGAGCGGCATTGTGCTGAGCGGCTCGCTGTTTGTCTCCTACTCGCTCCTGGAGATGCTGACTCTCTCAACCTATCTGCTGGTGGGCTTTTGGTATGCTCAGCCGCTGGTGGTCACCGCCGCTCGCGATGCTTTTTTGACCAAGCGCATTGGCGACATCCTTCTGCTGATGGGGGTCGTGGCCCTGGCCTCGCTGGCGGGTAGCCTCAACTTTAACGACCTATACGAGTGGGTCAAGGTCGAAACGCTGCCGCCAGCGATGGCTACGCTGCTTGGACTGGCGCTGATTGCCGGGCCGATCGGTAAGTGTGCTCAGTTTCCTCTGCACCTCTGGCTGGACGAGGCGATGGAAGGCCCCAACCCAGCCTCTATTCTGCGGAACTCGGTGGTAGTGACCTGCGGGGCCTACGTGCTGATCAGGCTGCAGCCGATTGTGGTGCTGTCGCCAGTGGCGCTGGGGACGCTGGTAGCGATCGGCGCTGTGACAGCCGTCGGCGCATCGTTTGTAGCTCTGGCCCAGACCGACTTGAAGCGCACTTTCTCTTATTCCACCAGTGCTTACCTGGGGCTTGTATTTATTGCCGTCGGCACCGAATGGCCGGGGGTAGCCCTGATCTTGCTGCTGACCCATGCGATGGCTAAAGCCCTGATCTTTATGGCGGTGGGGTCTGTGATCACCACCACCAACTGTCAGAACCTGACGGAGTTGGGCGGGTTAGGCCGCAAGATGCCAGCTACCAGCCTGGCCTATGTGACCGGAGCGCTAGCCATGGTAGGGGTGATGCCCCTGGGCTGCTTTTGGGGACTGCGCATGGGGGTTGATTTTCTCAGCCTTGATTATCCGCTGTTGGCAGCGGTCTTTGTGGTGGTCAATGGGCTGACGGCTCTCAACTTGACCCGAGTCTTTCGCCTCGTGTTTTTGGGCGACTCTCAACCCAAGACCCGCCGTGCCCCTGAGGTGCCCTGGCCGATGGCGGTGCCTATGGTTACCCTATCGGTGGTCAATCTGCTGGTGCCGGTGATTATGGGGAAGCTGCTCATCCTTCCCCCCTGGCAGTACATTAACCTGCCGCTAGCGGCCCTGGTGCTGGCCTCAGGGTGGGTGGGGGTAGCGATAGGTGCTACGGTGCCCCTGTACAAGTCGCTGACGCGATCGCTGAATCGCCCCCTGCGCATTGCCCAAGATCTGCTGGCCTACGATTTCTACACCGAGCGGCTGTACGACAAAACCGTTGTGGCAGCAGTATCGAGCCTGGCTCGGTTGAGCAGTTGGTTTGATCAGTACGTTGTCGATGGGCTGGTCAACGGCGTGGGGTTGGCCTCTCTGTTCGGCGGCGAGGGCCTCAAATACAGTGCCTCTGGCCAGTCGCAGCTCTACCTGCTGACCATTATTACTGGGGTCGGACTGCTCGGCATTTTTATGACTTGGACACTTTGGTAACCCTTGGCCATGCTAAGTACGCTAATTTTAATTCCGCTAGTGGGTGCCCTCGTGCTGTGCCTGTGGCCCGGTACCCTGGAGTCAAAGACTGCTAAGCTAATCAGCGGCGTTGTGCTGGCTTTTACCCTGGGGTGGGCAGGGCTGCTGGCCACCCAGTTTGACCTAAGCACCCCAGGATTTCAGTTTGAGGAACTGCTGCCCTGGGTGGAGCCGCTAGGGCTGAGCTATCGCCTGGGACTCGACGGTTTATCACTGCCTCTGCTGGTGGTCAACAGTCTGCTGGGGTTGGTGGCGATTTATATTAGCGATCCAAAGCTGCACCGGGTGCGCCTCTACTACGTACTGCTGCTGGTCATTAACAGCGCCGTTGCCGGGGCTTTTTTAGCCGCCAACCTGCTGCTATTTTTTATTTTCTACGAGCTAGAGTTAATTCCGCTTTACTTGCTGATTGCGATCTGGGGCGGGGCGCGGCGGGGCTATGCCGCCACTAAATTTTTGATCTACACGGCCCTGTCTGGGGTGTTGATTTTAGGTGCCTTTTTAGGGCTGGTATGGTTGTCGGGCAACACCAGCTTCGACTATGACAGCGGTCTGGCCGCCGCTCTGCCCCTAGCTCAGCAGGTGACGCTGCTGGTGGCGCTGCTGGTGGGGTTTGGCATCAAGATACCGCTGTTTCCGTTTCATACCTGGCTGCCCGATGCCCACGTAGAGGCCTCGACCCCGGTGTCGGTCTTGCTGGCAGGGGTGCTGCTCAAGCTGGGAACCTACGGCATCGTGAGGTTTGGTCTGGGCCTACTGCCTGACGCCTGGATGGCATTGGCCCCCTGGATGGCGACCTGGGCCGTAGTTAGCGTGCTGTACGGGTCGCTGGCGGCGATCGCTCAAACGGACATGAAAAAAATGGTGGCCTACAGCTCGATTGGCCACATGGGCTACGTGCTGCTGGCGGCGGCGGCCTCAACCCCCCTGAGTATTGTAGCTACGGTGTTTCAAATGATTAGCCACGGGCTGATTTCAGGGTTGCTCTTTTTGCTGGTGGGGGTAGTGTACAAAACCACCGGCACCCGCGACCTGAAGGTGCTGCGGGGTCTGCTCAACCCAGAGCGAGGGCTGCCCTTCGTTGGATCTATGATGATCTTGGGGGTGATGGCCAGCGCTGGCATTCCCGGCATGGTGGGGTTTATTTCGGAGTTTTTGGTGTTTCGGGGCAGCTTTTTGATCTTTCCGGTGCAGACGCTGCTGTGTATGGTTGGTTCAGGGCTGACGGCGGTGTATTTTTTGCTGCTGGTCAACCGAGCCTTTTTTGGCCGACTGGCGATCGCCCCTCCCACCCATTTTCCCCAGGTTGACATTGTGCTGCCCGGGGTAAGCTGGCGCGATCGCGCCCCTGCCCTCGGTTTAGCCGCGCTGATTGTGGCCTTTGGCCTACAGCCCAACTGGCTGGCTCGCTGGAGCGAACACACTACGCTAGTACTGCACCAGCCCTACCAGGGGTCTATGCAGGCCAGAAATCAGGTAGCCCCAGATCGACTGCCCGCCGTTGTGGCCAATACTGTCCTCATCGATCCGCCTTTAACTGCCCCCGTACCCACTATTCCTGTCCTTCTTGACCCCTAACGCCTACGGCGCTTTGCCATGACCAACACTCTATCCGTCGCTACCGCTACCGCCCATCCCCTAGAGCCGTTCATTCAAAAGCTGCTGGGGGCTGAGGCACTGCTGCCCGACACCGAGACCAACGTGCTGGAGGTGGTGGGCATTTTGAAGAGCTACGGCGTCGTGCTCGACGCCTACTCAAAAAATTTGATCTACATCGCCGACCACCAGTTTTTGGTGCTGTTCCCGTTCTTTAAGTACTTCAACGGTAACGTCACCCTGCCTCAGCTGCTGCGCCACTGGTGGCACGATCGCATCAACTTTGAGTATGCCGAGTACTGCATGAAAACTATGCTTTGGCACGGCGGCGGCAAGCTAGATGAGTATCTCGACAGCGACGATTTTTTGCGGCGGAGCCAGGCTGCGATCGCGGCCAAAATCAAGTCAAATCTGGCCATGCGGGGGGTGGACGGTCTGTTCCCCGATTTTTTGCCTGAGCAGGTGCGTCAGCTCGCCTACTACAGCGCCCTGGGCCAGTTTTGGCGAGTGATGAGCGACCTGTTTATTGATCTTTCCGATGCCTACGATGCCGGTCAGGTGCAAACGATTCCTGAGGTGGTGGCCTTCATTAAAGCCGGGCTAGTGGCGGCGGCGGCGAACCCAATCACCTACAGCGTTGACATTGGCGGCACCACCTATGACCTGCTGCCCGCCTCGGCGGAGCTGACCTTTCTGATGGATGTGGCTGTGCCCTATGTAGAGGCCGTTTTCTTTCGAGGCACTCCGTTCCTGGGCACGGTGTCCTACAACGCCCAGGCCAACCAGATCTCCGTTGACCAGGGCCGCTTCGACTACGGCGCCCTCTACGCCGACCCGTTGCCCATTGGCGGCGCGGGCATTCCCCCCACCCTGCTGATGCAGGACATGCGCCACTACCTGCCCGACTACCTGACGGCGTTCTACCAGTCCCAGGGGCGCGGCCTCGACGACGTGCGCGTAAAGATCTGCCAGAGCTTTCAAAAGTCGATGTTTTGTGTCACCAGCGCTTCGCTCCAGGGGCTGCTGCCTCACCCCGCCGACACCACCGACCCAGCCGAACAGATCGCTAACCACGATTTCCTGGCCTGGTGGATGGACCGGCTGGCCACCTCTCGCTTAGATGTGGTGCAACTCTAGGGCAGCAATGCATAGGGATTAGCGAAGCTGAGCTAGGGAGAGGTCTCCCGCTACCGTCGCCACCGCAGCCAGGTGGCCGTGAGCTTTTTGATAAACGGGGTAAACCGGCTGAGGCTGTACTGATCGGCGGTTTTGCGAATCACTTCTGCCTGGGTCGGGTAGGGGTGAATAACGCTGGCGATCGCCCCCAAGCCCAGCCCTTTCTCCATCGCCAGGGTAATCTCGTTGATCATCTCACCGGCATGGCGGGCCACCACGGTTGCCCCGAGAATGTTATCCCCGTGGCTATCTAAATGAATTTTGGCAAACCCGTCGGTTTCCCCGTCGGTCACCGCTCGATCCACTTCTGATAAAGACAGTGTAAACGTGCGCACATCTTGACGCTGGGCCACCTCGCTGGCGGGCAGGCCCACGTGGGCAATTTCGGGGTCGGTGTAGGTACACCAGGGCATGGTGAGTGCGCTCAGCCGGCGGCGACCGATGCCAAACACCGAGAACAGCGCATTTTGAATCAGGATGCGGGCCGCCGCGTCGGCCGCGTGGGTAAACTTCCAGCGCATGCAGCAGTCGCCGACGGCGTAAATGCGGGGATTGGTGGTTTGCAGGTAGTCATCGATGCAAATGCCCTGCTTGGGGTCGGCCTCAACGCCAACCCGCTCTAACCCCAGCCCCTGAATATTCGGCTGGCGACCAACACCGATCAAAATCTCATCCACAACAACTGTGTGGAACTCATCTCCCTGCTGGTAGTGAATCACTTTTTCCTGACCTCTCCGTTCTACCCGCTGGGTTTGGGCCTGAAGCTTGAGGTCAATGCCCTCTTCTCTAAAAATGCGCTGCATCAAATCCGAAACCTCTGGGTCAGACGTTTCTAAAATGCGATCGCCCCGCTGCAGCAGCGTCACCTGCGACCCCAGGCGCTGGAAGGTTTGAGCCAGTTCGCAGCCGATGTAGCCACCCCCAATGATGGCTAGGCGCGGGGGACAGGTGGTTAGATTGAAGACGGTTTCATTGGTCAAATAGCTCGCTTCCTCCAGCCCCTCGATAGGGAGCTGGACGGGGCTGGAGCCAGTTGCGATCGCGGCTTTGCGAAACCGCAGCTCCTGGTCTCCCACCGTCACGGTGTCGGCACTGGAAAAGGTGGCCTTGCCAAAAAAGATATCCACGCCGTACTCAGCCTGAATGCGCTGGGCCGAGTCGTTCTGACTAATTTCTGCCCGCACCCGCCGCAGCCGCTCCATCACCTGGGCAAAGTCGACCTGCACCCCATCAGGCACCTGCACCCCGTAGCGGTGGGCCTGGCGCACCTCATGCACAGCCCTAGCCGAACGGATCATGGCCTTGGAGGGTACACAACCCACATTGGTGCAGTCGCCCCCCATCAAGTGCCGCTCGACTAGCGCCACCCTGGCCCCCAGCATAGCGGCTCCAGCGGCGGTGACCAGCCCCGCCGTACCGGCCCCAATCACCACCAGGTTGTAGCGTTCCGCCGGAACCGGGTTAGCCCAATCAGGCGGATGCAGGTAAGACACCAGCTTCTGGTTGTGGGTGTCCATAGGGGGAACGGTAACAGAATTGGCGGGGATGGAGGTCACACAAATACTCTGGCTAAGGATGGCAATACAATCGTTTTCAAGAGTTCCAGCCTGGCAAAGTTAGTCAGAACTTTCGTCTACCTCAAGAAAGCTTTTGGAGGGGCAGGGGGATGGAGGCAAGGGGTTAGAGCTACGATCGGCCTTAAACCGTACGCCTTAAACCCTGAGATCTAGGCCCTTCGCGCCGATTAGCATAGGAAGCTGCCTTCAGCTTGACAAACTTACGGCGTCAGTTAAATTTACAGCGTAAGTTGAGGCTCGACGCCTGCGCTTGTAGCTAGCCAAGGTCTTTAACCACCTGGAGAAACCAGAATAATGACTAATACTGTCGCACCCTCGCAGGGAAATCCTCAAGGACCGGACCGGATGCAGGCGATCGCCCAAACCGAATACGGCTCACCGGACGTGCTGACGTTGCAAGAGGTTGATAAGCCTGTTCCCCAGGCCCATGAGGTGCTGGTACGGGTGCGGGCTGCCTCAGTGGATGCCGGGGTTTGGCACCTGATGCGCGGTACTCCCTTTCTGATTCGTCTGATATTTGGGGGGCTGCGCAAGCCCGCGATCGCTATTCTTGGGGCCGCTATGGCGGGTCAGGTGGAGGCCGTCGGGGCAGCCGTCACCCAGTTCAAGCCGGGGGACGAGGTGTTTGGCGATCTGTCAGAGTCGGGGTTTGGGGCCTTCGCTGAGTATGTCTGCGCCCCCGAAACGGCTCTGGTGCTCAAACCCACCCACGTTTCGTTTGAAGTGGCGGCGGCCGTGCCGGTATCTGGCCTCGCCGCCCTGCAGGCCCTGCGAGATTTGGGCCAGGTTCAGCCCGGTCAGCGGGTCTTGGTGAATGGATCTTCCGGTGGGGTGGGGTCGTTTGCGGTGCAGATCGCTAAGCAGTTGGGCGCCGAGGTAACCGGGGTATGCAGCCCGCAAAAGGCCGCTATGGTGCGATCGCTGGGCGCAGATCACATTCTTGACTACACCCAGGCAGACCCTACCCAGCCGGGGCAGACCTACGACTTGATTATTGACGCCGCCGCCTATCGATCGTTTTTTGCTTTTCTACCCGCCTTGAACCCTGGGGGTACCTATGTCATGGTGGGGGGCTCCACGGCGGGATTTTTCCAGACAATGCTGATCGGCCCCTGGACGGGCAAAATTCGCGATCGCCAGGTGAAATGTCTGACGTCAACGCCCAACCAAGAAGACCTACAGGCCCTAAGCGATATGCTGAAATCGGGTCAGATTACCCCCTATATTGACCGCACCTATCCCTTCCAAGAAGTTCCCCAGGCGATTCGTCAGCTCGAACAACGGCAGGTGCAGGGAAAGTTGGTGATCAGTATTCAGTAGAGTGATAGGGTTCACCTGAAATCTGATTTGGTAAACTCCAATTCATCGTCAGCCCCCCCTTAGGGGCAACAATCTTCAAGATTTCTGACCAGCAACGGGCTCAGAAATCTGGCCTAGATCAACCACATTCCACGGCAGGCCCTGGTTGCGATAAATCCGTTTTTGCTTTAGAGGATAGTCGCCTACATCGTGGGCTAGTCGTTGGCCCACGACAATACATCGAAGTACACAGTTACCTACGTTTTTGAGGGCATGGGGTTTGCCCCCGGCTCGATAGCCAATGAAATCACCGCGTTTGACAGGGTATTTAGCCTCTCCGATGGTAGCCTCTGCTTCCCCATCTAGAATGTAGACACATTCGTCCTCGTGATAGTGCCTGTGGAGTTCGGTCGATTCATACCCCGGTTCCACCTCAATGATGTGAAAGCCAAACCCAGTCAAGCCCGTTAAATCGCCCAGCGACTTATTGATGCGTTTGGCATTTTCATTGAGAAAGTGAGTTTTTGTCAGACCGGGATAGGCTTCAATGTCTTCTCGGGTAACGATGTATTGTTCCATAGTGAAATCCTTGTCTCACAGGCAAAATTGCTAGGGCCGCAAGTAGTACATCAAGGTTTGCACCAGATCGGGGGCCAGACCCAGGCGGCGCTGTAAATCGGCTAGATCAGCATAGGGGCCGCGGCGCGATCGCTCCCGCACTATAGCCTGGGCCAGCGCCGGGGGTAGCCCAGGCAAACAACCTAACTGATGCACCGTAGCCTGGTTCAGGCTCAACGTCGGTAGGGCGTCGCTAGAGTCGTAGTAGCAAAACGACAGTACAGGTGCTAGCGGAGCGATTTGGGTAGAGGCCACCCCCAGGGCTGCCGCCACATCCTCCAAGCAGTGGAACTGCACCCCAGCCTGGCGCAATCGCACCAATCCCTGAGCCTGACGAATCGACAGCCCCGGCAACCGCAGCCAGTCATCTACCGTAGCTCGGTTGACATCGACACTAAACCCTATGCGGGCAGCCTGCTCTACTTCCTGGTAAGACCGCAGCCGATAGCTCGGATCTTGCTTTAATCGGCTGGCCAGGGGGTTAATCTGTGCCCTCAAAGTTCGCCAACGATTCAACACAAAGAACCTACTTAACCCGATTACCAGCTGAATTCTATCTGTGTTGTCTGATTAGGCTACTTGATCAAGCAGCTGACGTCGTTTTTGCTCAAATTCCAGCTCCGAAATCAACCCCTCCTGGCGCAGGGTATCTAGCTCTCGCAGGGCCTTTCCCAAAGCGTTGATCTGGCTAGGATTGACGCCTACCTTGGCGTCTTTGGCTGGTACCTCAATCGCACCAAATGTACCCGCCGGCTGAGTCAGCAGCATAAACCCTTCGATCGCACAGGCCACCCGAGGGATTTGCGTCCAGCTGAGCAGCAGGTATAGGGCACCCCAGAAGGGCTGTCCTAGGTAAAATTTGTGGAAGCCTGACACCGGGGTTAGTACCCCCAGCCACGCTAGAGTAACGGCTGTTCGACGGGAACGCTGTGCCAACATCCTTGCCTCGCCACCTAAGACGCCCGTAACTTTAAACCTTTGAAGTAAATTTGAACCAGCTTGTGAAACCAGTATAAGCCTGGCATAAAGAATCGACATTACTCTACGAATCATAGTATGGGGTTAGCATTAATCCGTGAAGATAGATATACCCCTCTTAGCTCTGTTTCTGAATGCCCCACGCTGCCTTCTCCCCCGAGTGGCTGAAACGCTATACCGACCCCTACGCTCTGCTGGGGGTGTCAGTAGCCGCAGACGAGCGTCGCATTTTGAAGCGCTACCGAACCGTAGCCAAGCAGCTCCACCCCGACGCTTTGATAGATGCGGCCCCAGAGCTGCGTCAGTTTGCCGAGCAGGTGCTGCCCAAGTTGGTTAACCCGGCCTACCAACGACTCAAGCAAGATAAGGGTCGCAACGAAGTGCTGGCCACCCTGCGCTTCAAGGTGCGTCGCCTCAGCCGCGACCAGCAGATTGCCCCAACCGACACGCAAAGCAAACAGCTGCTGGCGGTGCCCGAGCCCGAGGTTGACATATTTTATGAGCAGGCGGTCGATCAACTGTGCGATCGCCAGTACGAGTCAGTAGTCAGTTTTGAGGCCTGTACCCAGCAGCTCAGCGAGCTTAACCTGGTCTATCTGCTCCGCAAAATGGGGTCACCTGTGATCCGCGAAAAGCGCACCGGACTGATGACTACCGCCTCCGTATCGAATTCCCCGGCGACCCTATCCGACTTGCCCTCCGGTGGTAAGTCAGCGTCAGGGTTGAGCTACGCCGAGCGCCACTACAGCCGTGCCCAAGAGTACCTCAAAGGCAAAAATATTCAGGCCGCCATTCAAGAACTCAAAGATGCCCTCAAAATTGATCCTCAAAACAGCAGCTATCACTGCCTGATTGGGCAAGCCTATCTACTCAACAAGCTGACGGGCATGGCCAAGGTGCACTTCAAGCAGGCACTGCGCCTTAACCCTAAAAATGCCGTTGCCCTCAAGTATGCCCAGCAGCTCAAGGTAACAGTGACCGACACCCAGCCTCGCCAGCCTAAAAAAGATGATCGGTCAACCCCTGGAGGAGCCACGCCCGATAAACCATCGCTGTTTGAGAGCCTCTTATCTAGGGTGCTATGGCGCTAACTGAGGCTCGAATGGCAGCACAGCTTACAGCACATCCAGGCAGCAGATGTAATAAGATTGCAACGCTAACCACGATGCCCGTCGAGACTCGGAGAGCCCAAGCCCTGTGAACAGCTTTAACGCCAAAACCGACCTTACCGTCGGCAACACTACCTACACCATTTATAGTTTGCCCACTGCTGCCACCACATTGGGTGATATCAGTCGTCTGCCCTTCAGCCTCAAGGTGCTGCTCGAAAACCTGCTGCGCTACGAAGACGGGCGCTCGGTCACGGCAGCAGATGTGCAGGCCGTCGCCGACTGGCTCCAGACCCAGTCATCCTCCCGCGAAATTGCCTATCGGCCCGCTCGGGTATTAATGCAAGATTTCACCGGGGTTCCCGCTGTCGTCGACCTGGCCGCTATGCGCGACGCTATGGTGAACCTGGGCGGCGACCCTGACCAGATCAATCCCCTCTCTCCGGTGGATCTGGTGATCGACCACTCGGTAATGGTCGATGCCTTCGGCAGCGCCGACGCCTTTGGCCAAAACGTTGAAAAAGAATTTCAGCGCAACTTTGAGCGCTACGCCTTTTTGCGCTGGGGCCAGAGCGCCTTCGACAACTTTCGAGTGGTGCCACCGGGCACCGGTATTTGCCACCAGGTCAACCTCGAGTACCTGGCCCAAGTGGTATGGACGAAGGACGACAATGGCGAAACCATTGCCTACCCCGACACCCTGGTCGGCACCGACAGCCACACCACGATGATCAATGGCCTCTCGGTACTGGGCTGGGGCGTAGGCGGTATTGAGGCTGAGGCTGCTATGCTGGGCCAGCCCATCTCGATGCTGATTCCTGAAGTGGTGGGCTTCAAGCTCACGGGATCCTTGCCCGAAGGGGCGACCGCCACCGATCTGGTGCTCACCGTGGTCGAAATGCTGCGGGCCAAAGGCGTCGTCGGCAAGTTTGTCGAGTTCTACGGCGACGGTCTCGACCATCTCACC
This sequence comes from Nodosilinea sp., assembly GCA_049646225.1. GTDB lineage: Bacteria > Cyanobacteriota > Cyanobacteriia > Phormidesmidales > Phormidesmidaceae > Nodosilinea. The sequence continues at coordinate 2,537 of JBARVK010000465.1, read as the reverse complement.
CTGGCCGATCGCGCCACCATCGCCAATATGGCCCCCGAGTACGGTGCTACCTGTGGGTTCTTCCCCATCGACAGCGAAACCGTTCGCTATCTAGAGTTCTCCGGTCGCGATCCCGATCGCGTCGCCCTGGTCGAAGCCTACGCCAAGGCCCAGGGCCTCTGGCGCGAAGCCAACGCTCCCGACCCCATCTTCACCGATTCTCTATCACTGGATTTAGCTACGGTGGAGCCGTCTTTAGCCGGTCCCAAGCGGCCTCAGGATCGCGTTACCTTAGCGGCTCTGGCCAACCAGTTCAGAACCGCTGACTTCCCAGGCTTCAGCGGCAAAGACTACAGCGAAAAGCAGTCGGTGCCTGTGGCGGGTACCGACTACAATCTCACCGATGGCGACGTGGTGATTGCAGCCATCACCAGCTGTACCAATACCTCGAATCCCTCCGTCATGATTGGCGCTGGCCTGGTAGCCCGCAAAGCCCGTGAGAAGGGCCTAACCGTTAAGCCCTGGGTGAAGACGTCCCTGGCTCCGGGTAGCCAGGTCGTGTCTGACTACCTCGAAAAAGCAGGTCTCCAAGCCGATCTAAACGCCCTGGGCTTTAACCTGGTGGGCTATGGCTGTACCACCTGTATTGGCAACTCGGGGCCACTACCGGCTCCGATCGCCGCTGCCATTGACGACAATGACCTGGTGGTTGGTGCGGTGCTGTCGGGCAATCGCAACTTCGAAGGTCGGGTCAGCCCCTACACTAAAGCTAACTATCTGGCCTCGCCGCCGCTGGTGGTAGCCTATGCGATCGCAGGCAACCTCGCCATCGATCTCAAAACTGACCCGATCGGTCAAGATGCTGAAGGTCGCCCCGTCTACCTTAAAGACATCTGGCCAACCAGTGCTGAAATCAAGTCGGTGATGGCCACAGCCCTTACCCCCGAGATGTTTCGCAGCCGCTACGGCAATGTGTTTACCGGCACCGCCGACTGGCAGCAGATCGATACCCCCGAGAGCCAAACCTACACCTGGAGCGACGATAGCACCTACGTCCAAAACCCGCCCTACTTTGCCGATATGGCTCCCAGCGTCAATGGTCAGGCCTTCGCCGATATCATGGGTGCGCGCCCTCTGGCCATTCTGGGCGATAGCATTACCACCGACCACATCTCCCCAGCTGGGGCAATCAAGACCGACAGCCCGGCGGGCCGCTACTTGGTAGACCACAACGTGACCGCCACTGACTTCAACTCTTATGGGTCGCGCCGGGGCAACCACGAGGTGATGATGCGCGGCACCTTCGCCAACATTCGTCTGAAGAACGAAATGGTGCCGGGGTCCTCGGGCGGAGTTACCCGCTACATGCCCGACGGCACCGATATGTCCATTTATGATGCCGCAATGAAGTACCAGACCAGCGGTACTCCCCTAATCGTGATTGCGGGCAAAGAGTACGGTACTGGGTCGTCCCGCGACTGGGCCGCCAAGGGTACCCTACTGTTGGGGGTCAAAGCCGTTGTGGCCGAGAGCTTTGAGCGCATTCACCGCTCCAATCTGGTGGGTATGGGCGTGCTGCCCTTGCAGTTTGTGCATGGGGTGCATCGCGGCGCACTGAATCTCGATGGCCGCGAAACCTTTGACCTGACCGGCCTCAGCGGCGGCATTCAACCTGGTATGACGATTGACCTCGTCATTCACCGCCAGCAGGGCGACCCCACCACGGTACCCCTGCTGTGCCGCATTGATACCCTAGATGAAGTCGAGTACTTTCGCCACGGCGGCATTTTGCCCTACGTCCTGCGGCAGCTGTTAGTCGCTTAAGACCCGCGTCGGGAATCGCATTGCCCTACTCCTGTCCGGGGAAGGAACAAAGCGTTACTCCTAATCAACTTATCAACGACTGATTAAGACTCGTTGAAGTTGAGGCCAGGGTAGGGCAATGCGAGGTTAGAGACTTCTATAGTTTCTAGTGTCGGGGAATCCTCACAGTAATCGCTAACCATTACCAGGGATGTCGGTATGACCTCATCCATTGCTCCAGATCACGATCCACAGGTAGCTGTCGACCAGCCCACGCCTGAAGCTCTTGACACCTTCTGCGTTGTTGGCGTGCCGTCTACCCTAACCGTGGTTGAGGCAGTTGAGTTTGAACAGCAGGTTAAGCGTCACTGTCTCGCTCAGCCTGCTCCTGAGGTCATCATCATCGATCTCAGTCAAACCGAATTCATCGACAGCAGCGGCCTGGGTGCCCTGGTGATTTGCTACCGCACCTGCAAGACTAAGGGCATCGATATGGTACTACGCGGGGTGCAGGAACAGGTGCGGATGGTGCTTGCCCTCACTGACCTAGAGCAGCTGTTTACCTTTGAGGCCGTGCCAGGGGCCCCAGAGGCCGCCCCCCCAAAGCCCGAAATGCGGTTTGTGGCGCTGACGGCCCATCCATCGGTGACCTCCAGGGGTAAACGCGTCCTCGATATTTTAGGGGCGCTGGTCGGTCTGATCATCACCGCCGTGTTGTCGGTGCCGATCGTACTGGCGATCAAACTCGAAGACGG
>JBARVK010000464.1:0-4450 GCA_049646225.1 Nodosilinea sp. | reverse complement strand
CTACTACGCCACAATCGCCCACTGGTACAGCAGCAGCGTGGCCCTCAATCGACCTATGGCCCTGAACTAGCAGGTTGTTGTTCTTGCACGCGCTTCTGTATCTCCAACCAACCCGGTTTCTGTATCTGTGTTTGAAAATGACCTGGCCAATATGACCGGCTTGACAGCAACCATTGATTCTTCTCCCCTCAGCGTAGAGGCCGAGGAGACTCTGCATTGGGTGCTCGAAGCGATGGGCAGGGCTGCTAAAACCTACGCTCTAGTCTACTGTAACGAAGCTTTAGTAGGGGTATTTAGCTACGACAATGCAGCCAGCGCCGCTACCCACCAGGCTAACTTCAGCCAGACCCCAGTCACTCAGTGGATGACGCCCATTCATTGGCTATGCCCGCTCGATCCCCCACCGCCCTGGATTTGGAGTTTTAGCCCCCTGCATTCAGAGCAATCCTATGTCCCCGTAGTAGACCAGGTTCACCACTGGCTGGGACTGATCACTCCCCAAGGTTTCTGTACCCTCTCCGATGACAGCGCCGTAGTATCGACCCATCGGGCCGAACTCACGGCTTGTCACTACTCGGCTGCCCTGTTTCAAAAACAGCAGGAACGGTTAGCCCTAGCTCTTAAGGGCGCTCAAATGGGCACCTGGAACTGGGATTTGGCCGAGGGTACCATTGTCATTTCAGCCGAACAGGAGCGGCTGCTAGGGTTAGCCTCAGGAGAATTTGATGGCCGCTATGACACCCTCTTTATCCACCTGCCCGAGGCAGATCAAGCTGTCCTCCATCAGGCCCTTCAGCAATCCATTCAGCAGGGAAAAGGTTACGATGTTGAGTTTCGAGTGCTGTACCGCGATGGTCAAACCCGCTGGCTAGCTGCTCGGGGTCAGGTGTTTGACGATGGCGAACACCCTCCTCGACTGGCCGGTGTTACCCTCGATATTTCCAATCAAAAGCGGGCCGAGGCCGAAATCAAGCTCCAGTCGCAGCGCGAGCGACTGGTTGCCGAAATTGCTCAGCGCATTCGTCAACTGCTTGATTTAGACACCATCCTCGAGCAAACGGTGACTTCGGTACAGGCGTTTATCGAGGCCGATCGCGTCATTGTGATCCAGTGCGGGGCAGACATGAGCGGCGAAGTCATTCAAGAATCGCGCTCTGAGGCTTACCCGCCGATGCTGGGCTGGGCCCTGCGCGACCCCTGGTCAGTGGAAGAAAAATTTTTGGTCCATTACCGGGCGGGGCGAGGGCTAGCGGTCGAAGACATCTACACCCAAAACTTGCCCCCTAGCCAGCTGGAGTTTCTGGAATATTTTCAAATTCAGGCCGAAATCGTGGTGCCCCTGCTAGAGGATCAAACCCTGTGGGGATTGTTGATTGCCCATCAATGCCGATCACCCCGCGTTTGGGCAACCTCAGATGTGAGGCTGCTGCAAAACCTGGCCACTCAGGTGGGCATCGCTATTCAGCAGGCTAAGATGCACCGTGAGCTTACCCTGGCCAATCAGCGGCTCAAGCGCATGGCCTACCTCGACGGTCTAACCCAGGTGGCCAACCGTCGCCGCTTTGAGCAGTGCCTCGACAGGGAATGGCGACGCATGAGCCGTGAAAACTGTTCTCTATCGCTGATTATGGCCGATATTGACAGCTTTAAGGGCTTCAACGATTGCTACGGTCACCAGGCCGGCGATAACTGCCTGCGGCTGGTGGCCCGCACCATAGCCCGAGCTGCCAAACGCCCTGGCGACCTGGTCGCCCGCTACGGCGGCGAAGAATTTGTGATAGTGCTGCCCAAAACCGACCTCAAAGGGGCTGAAACCCTGGCCGAAGAGATTCGCCTGCTGATTCGCAGTCATCGCATTCCCCACGAGGGGTCGGCGGTAGCCAAAATAGTGACCATGAGTTTTGGGGTAGCCAGCACCTTGCCCGACAGCGACGGCAGCCCCGCTGCTCTAGTCAAGCTGGCCGACGATGCCCTCTACGCCGCCAAAAATCAGGGCCGCGACCAGGTTAGGGTATCCCAAGAACGTCCGGAGACCTAGTTCTCTCAGGTTGAGGTTGAGGTACTGTTCCTGAGCGCTAGGGATTTGGAGGGCTAGGGCGCTAGGGACGTTAGAACAGTGCTTAATTTCTGCCTGAATAAATATATCCCCTAGGGCTAGCTCAACTAGATGTAGCCTGGCAGACTATGGGCTTGTGGTTCAGGTTTCTCAAGCAATTCTCAGGTCTTTGGGGTGTAATAACAAAAAGCCACCCTCGGCTATGGCTATATAAATTAGGTTTCAAGCCAAGTCGATTCGGTAATCGTATTTCCTACGTCGTTTCACTCATATAGATTTCATGGTTCAGTCGCCCCCATCGCCTGTCAATACCGTTACCCCCTTCGACCAGCGGCTCGATCAGCCCTTGACTAAACTGCCGATTAGCGTACTGCAAATTAACCTGGGCCGCAGGTGTAATCTGGCTTGTACCCACTGCCACGTCGAGGCTGGCCCCAACCGTACCGAGGAGCTTTCCTCTGCCGTGACCGATCAGCTGCTTGATCTCCTGCGTCGGTTTCCGCAGATTACCACCGTCGATCTGACCGGCGGTGCTCCTGAGATGAACTATGGCTTTCGCTCTCTGGTCGAAACGGCTCGGGGACTGGGGAAGACGGTTATTGTGCGATCGAACCTAACTATCTTTTTTGTGCCTGGCTTTGAGGATCTGCCTGAGTACTTTGCCCGTCATCAGGTTCAGGTCGTGGCGTCTCTGCCCTGCTACCTGGAAGACAACGTCGATAAGCAGCGGGGGGCAGGGGTTTATACCGACTCAATTCGAGCTTTGCAACGGTTGAACCAACTGGGCTATGGTCAAAATCCGGCGCTGGGCCTAGACCTGGTTTACAACCCGCCCGTGCCCCGCAGCGCCGAGTTTTCGCTGACCCCCAACCAGGCGGGGCTGCAACGAGATTATGAGGAATATCTGCGATCGCGCTTTGGCGTTGTCTTTAATCACCTCTACACCATTACCAACCTGCCCATCGGTCGAGTCAAGCAATATTTGCACAGCAAAGACCTCTACTGGCCCTACCTGCGTTTTTTGGCCGATCACCACAATTCCGCCACCGTTCCCAACCTGATGTGCCGTAACCAGCTTTCGGTAGATTACGACGGCATTCTCTACGACTGCGACTTCAACCAAATGGAGGCTATACCCTGTCCGTCGCCCAGCGGTCAGCCTCTGACCGTAGCCGACCTGCTGGCCGCTAACTCCCTCGATGTGATCAAGGATGTGCAGACGCGCTCTTTCTGCTACGGCTGCACGGCGGGGGCCGGGTCAAGCTGTGGCGGGGCTTTGACCTAGTGCTACAGTGTCGGGAAATCGGCGGCTAGAGTAGTCCCTTCTAGACCTAGGGCTGAGGCATATTTTTGAATAAAGGCGCGGATATAAAAGGGTTCTGGCAGCTGTCGCAAATTACCAGCTTCGATCGCTCTTAGGGTGTAGGGCTGAATAAAGGTTTGTTGGTAGACATCCTCGATGGATAGAGACTGCTCCTGCCGAATCTGTTGCAGATAAGCGCCTACGGTTTGGAGGCTGGCTTGCTGCCTAGCCAAACAATCGGCCTTAGCCTGCAACCTGTTGGCCAGCGTTTCGTGAACGGGGTAGCGCTGACTCGAGAACTGGGCCGAGAGCGCGGGGGACGCCGCTGTCTGGGGGCGAGCCGAAATGGCGTCAGGTCGAGGTTGAGCGGTGACTCGTTGGGGGGCGAATGGCGCTGGTCTAGACGTCGCCTCTTCTAGGGTAAGCCCCTCGGGCTCACCAGCCTGTAGCCGCTGGTCTAGGCGGTATCGGTTGAGCAGACCCAACGCGACCAGGGTGGTCAAGGGCAGCGTGGCGATCGCCACCTGCTGAGCCGCGATCGACGCTGCAGCCGTCGCGCCCGCCCCCACAATGAGTGCGTACTCAGAGGCAGGAGGTAGCTTAGAGCCAGAAAATGGAGGGGTTTTCATAGCATCTTCAAAAAGTTCTGTAGCTTACTTTTTCACCGAAGGTAGGCCTCCGTCCGGAAGGAGTGGGGGCGTACAGGAGTGGCCTTAAAGGTCGGTAGTCAGTGCTGCTGCGATCGGTTCAACCCTTTGCGCTTTCTCCTATCGGGGCCATATTCGTGAGGCGGCGGCGGCTCGACCGAGGTAGTGGGGGCGCAGGGATTGCCAAACAGCCACAAACCAGCGTCGTGCGGCCTGGCTCGATGGGCCTCGGTAACGACAGATCACACCGGCTTGCAAACGAGTCAGACCGACATCGCCGATTTGGTTTGGGGACCAGAGCTGGCGTAGAGCTTCGATATGATCGGTCTCGGGGCTGTACCCGAGTAGCGCAAAGCTGCCGACTACCGGGTGTCCGGCCAGGCCGTTGGGGCTTTGCAGGGGGGCGCTGCCGCCGATCAGCTGCTGGCGATCGCACCACAGGGG
>JBARVK010000463.1:0-4803 GCA_049646225.1 Nodosilinea sp. | reverse complement strand
ACTCAAGGCGGAGTTTCTGGCGGAGCGCCGGGGCATGGATACTTTGAGAATATTTTCTCAAACGTTGAAGCGCTCTCACTCCAGCCCAGCAGGGGAGGCCGAGGAGGCTTTGGACAGTTGGCTAGAGGATTCGCCTTTTGAGGGAGAATGAGTATCAACTAGGCGAGGGAAGCGTAGGTGAGTGGGGTTGACCATACCAGGTGCTGAGCGCCGTGTGGTAGACCACCTGCCAGGGGAGGCCATGACGGTGGGCAAGCGCCGCACAGTCTTCGTACTCAGGATGGACGTTGAGAACGGCTTGAGTTTGAGGGTGGTAGGCCAGCTTTAGGTTAATAGGCCCATAGAGCGTTTGCAGGGTTTGAATCTGCCGAGGGAGCACCCACCGCGGCTGGGTCTGGCGACGAAGGCCCAGGGTGGAGGTTTCAGAAAACAAGATGTCAACGCACTGAGGTTCATCGCTGGGACGGCAGATAACAGTAATCAGCTGACCGGGCCGTGATTTTTTCATCGCGATGGGCTGGGTAAATACGTCAAGAGCACCGCTGTCAAAGAGGCGATCGTAGAGGTAGCCAATGGCCTGGGGAACCAGGTCATCAACCTGAGTCTCCAGCACAACAACGGTGTCTAGAGGGTAGGGAATATCTACATCTGAAGCCGGCTGAAACTGTTGTTTATGCAGCGGCTCTGAAGATGCTACAGCGGGGGATCTTAGGCTAGAGGGGGAGGAGGCTTGAATAGAGTCTGAGGCGGTGGATCCAATCCATAGGCGTAGGATGTTGGCCACGGGCAGCGATTTACCTCCGGCCCCGAGTCCGGTGCGCTGTAAGGTCATGGGGGGAGGATCGCCAAAGGTTTGAGCCAGGGTGGTGGCGATCGCGGCCCCGGTCGGCGTGATCAGCTCGCCGCTGAGGCCGTTGCTGTAGAGGGGCACCTGGTGCTGCTCCAGCAGCTTGAGAACGGCAGGGGCTGGAACGGGCAACCAACCATGGGCCGCCTTGACCCGTCCTCGCCCGGTGGGCAGGGGTGAGCAGATCAGGGTATCGAGATCTAAGTAGTCCATCCCCAGACAGGTGCCAACAATGTCGATGATGGCGTCGGTAGCCCCCACCTCGTGGAAATGCACCTGGTCGATCGCAATGCCATGGACAGCCGCTTCAGCCCCAGCCAGATTGCGAAATACGTCTAGACTCCAGCGCTGGGCGCGATCGGGCAGGTTTGCCTGGGTGATGAGCGCCTCGATCGCAGGCAGGTTACGGGTCGGGTGGGCGGTATGGCGGTGATGGCCCAGCCCCTCGGCATGGAGATGGTCGGGATAGTGGTGCTCTAGGGAGTGATGGGGCGAGTGAGAACCGTCTGTCACCTCAACTTGGGCCTGGAGCGCACGCAGTCCCTGACGCTGAACAGGGGACACCGACAGGGTAAATTCGCCGTTGAGCCCCAGGCGGGTCAGCTGCGCTTGCAGATACTCTAGAGGTACCCCCGCATCGACTAAGGCGGCCAGGCACATATCGCCCGCAATGCCGGTGGGGCAGTCAAGGTAAGCTATCGTTTTCAACAGAACAACAGAAACGGGACAGGGACAATGGCAACAATCTATAAGCTACATCCCAACAACCCACAGAGCCGCAAGGTGGAAGCGATCGCGGCAGCGCTGCGGCAGGGAGCAGTGGCGCTTTACCCCACAGACACAGTCTACGCCATTGGCTGTGACCTCAACCACCGGGGGGCGGTGCAGCGGGTACGGCAGCTGAAGCAGTTAGCCAACGAGAAACCACTGACCTTTTTATGCGCGTCTCTTTCGAATATTTCCGACTACGCCATGGTTAGCGATGGTGCCTATCGCCTTATTAAGCGCCTCATTCCCGGGCCGTTTATGTTTTTGCTGCCTGCTACCCGCCAGGTACCGCGCCTGGTGATGAGTCCCAAGCGGCGGACGACGGGTATTCGGGTGCCCGATCACGCCATTTGTCTCGCCCTAGTAGAGACGCTGCAAAACCCAGTGATTTCGACCTCGGCCCTGACGCTGCTGCCTTCCCCAGACTCAGGACGCTCTGCCGACAAGCCGGTGGACAAAATGGTGATGTTTGACACCTTAGAAAAGCTAGTCGACGTGATTGTGGACGACGACCAGCCCCTAACCTATGAGGTATCGACCATTCTCGATATCGAGGGCGACCAGCCGCTGATTGTGCGCCAGGGGCTGAACTGGGAAACAGCGCTCGACTGGGGAGCCCAACTGGCCTAGCTCCAGGGGCAACTGAGCAACTGGCACTCGGCTAAGTAGCGATAGCGGCTGAGGAGACGGGCCATCTAGCCGATGGATAAGTAGACGTATCGGAGCCTGGCCAATCAGTGCTGGGCTGGCCTTGAGAACCTACAGCCCAGCTTTATCAAGCCTTTATCGATTTAACGCCAAGAGTGTAGAGGCGATCTATCCTAGATCTACAAATCCGCTCAACCGAGGTGTCAGGGAACTCAGGCCGCTGCGGTCAGATTCTATTGCTGGCACATCGTTTTGGAAATCGCCCCTCTTACTCGGGGGGTACACAACAAGCCCGATGGGGTTCATGCCGTTTTTTCAACCAGCTCGCTGATTGTCCTGACTGGCCATTCCCAATATCGGTGTCGTTGTTAGGATTGGGTAACCATGAAGACCGCATCTACTTGCATCGCTATGCCCCCATCGTCCCCCGGGATTACTCCGCCGTCCCCAGAACAGCCCCCCAAGTCGCGTTCAGAATCACACCCAGAATCGCTATCTCAACCGACGGAGGATGAAACCACGACGACGGTAGCGGCACTGGTACAAGAGCTATTTACGGCCCACCTACAGGGCCGGGCAGGCGGGTTGTCTGGGGTAGTACAGCGGTTGACCGCAGAGATCGATCGCATTTGTGCGCTGAGCGATCGCATTCAAACCTCCGGCGACATCAACCACTGGCAAACCGCGCTGGTGCGGCACCGGGTGACCAAGTGCCTGGCCTACTACGATATGGGTTCTCATCGGGGCCGGGTAGAGCTGCATAGCAGCCTGAGCGCCATTGTCTACCGGCATGTAGCTCCCCAGGGCAGTCATCTGGGGTTTAAAGGGCGCTATGCCCTACTCGAAGACTTTATGCAAAATTTTTATATTGAGGTTTTAAACGCCTTTCGGCGGGAACACGACCTAGCCGCTACCTATACCCCTCGTACCCGGCTAGAGCTGGCGGAGTATATGGCCTTTAGCGAGCAGTATGCGAAGCGGCGCATTGGTCTGCGGGGCGGTAGCCAGCAGCTGATTGTGCTACGAGCCCAGGCCTTTAGCCGTCGACAGCCCGCAGAGACCTCGGTGGACATGGCCCTGGTCAGCGAGGGGGCCAAGACCGAGGCGGCTGAATCCCACGCGCGCAGCTCTGTAGTGCAGCAGGTGCGTGAAAAAATGATGGCCGAAACCGACGACCCCGGCGATGGGGTGATGCGCGATCGCGTGGTCAAGGCCCTCATGCAGTACCTCAAAGCCCAAAACCAGCCCGACTGCATTGATTACTTAGTGCTCAAGCTGAAGGACTGCTCCGCCGCCGAAATTGACGATATTCTAGGAATCTCCGCCCGTGAGCGCGACTATTTACAGCAGCGATTTAAGTACCATATAGAAAAGTTCTCCCAGCAGCACGAGTGGCAGCTGGTGCACCAGTGGCTGGGAGCCAATCTGGAATCTCGCCTGGGTATGACTCCAACGGAATGGGCCAACTTTTTGGCAACTCTGCCAGTCGATTACCGTCAGTTTCTGGCTCTAAAGCAGCAGCAGAGCCACGACGATGTCCTGACGGATGAGGCGATCTCCTCATCCCTGGGCTGGACACCGAAGAAAGTACAGCGCAACTGGACAAAGGTGCTCAAATTGGCCTGGGCCTTTCGCAATCAAGCTCGCGGGCCAGCGGTGGGCTAGGGCCAAGGGGCTAACCGGCGATCGCCTCGGCCTCAGAGCCTGGGGGCTCGAACTTATAGCCAACGCCCCGCACTGTTTGAATGAGCGCCGGCTGAGTCGTATCTTTTTCGATTTTTTTGCGAATCTGGCCGACGTGGACATCGACCACACGCTGATCGCCCACGTAGTCATAATCCCAAACCTTTTGAATCAGCTCGGCCCGCCGCCACACCCGCCCGGGGTGACTGGCCAAAAAGTGCAGCAGATCAAATTCTAGAGCCGTTAAAGGCACCATTTCTTCGTTGAGCATCACCTCACGCCGCACTGGGTCAATAGCCAGGCTGGCGAAGGTGAGACACTGCTGCTCAGCGGCGGTAACCGGACGCTGCCGCTTGAGAATGGCCCCGACCCGCACTTCTAGCTCGCCCAGGCTGAAGGGTTTAGTGAGGTAGTCGTCAGCCCCCTCGTGAAAGCCACGAATTTTATCAGATTCGTCGGTGCGACTCGTCAGCATGAGCACAAACACGCCGGTACGCGACTGCATTTCTTTACACAGATCGTAACCGTTGGTGTCGGGCAAATTTAGGTCGAGAATAACCAGATCAGGGGTGAATTGCTCAAACACCGCCAGGGCTTTTTTGCCGTCCTCGGCTGATTCCATTTCGTAGTCCTGCTTGGCCAGGAACCGATGAATCAGGTTGCGAATTGCGGGATCGTCATCGACAACGAGGATTTTGGCCTCCGCCATAATCGTACCTTTCTATAAGTTGACTAGTCAGACGAGATCATCAGGAACCCTTGGGGGAATCAGGTCGCGGCAAGGGCCGCAGTCAGAGCGTTCAACGCCCTTCTAGTGCTTTTCACGCATTTTGGTCAGCATCAGCACTAAAAACTAC
>JBARVK010000462.1:0-2232 GCA_049646225.1 Nodosilinea sp. | reverse complement strand
CCACCAAAGGCCGTAAAGACGATGATTCCGGCCCCCAAAAACTGCCCGTAGTTGCGGCTCTCGCCAAACAGCCCGGCAGGCACGTTTTGAAACAGCGCCCCAAACAGCACCAGCCAGATCAGCGGCTGAATCACCCCCGCCACCAGAGTCGTGGGGCGACGCTGCAGCTGAATAAACAGCCGCCGGGTCATGGCCAGGGTCTCTTGCAGAAAAGCCCCTGAGACTAACCCCTGCGACTGGATGAGATCGGCCTTCCAGGCGCTGAGTTCTGAATTTTCAAGGCTGGGGGCAGCCTTTCGGGTGGGGGATTGAGTTGGAATGGTGGTACTCATAGTGTTATCCTAGCGTCCCTTCATGGCCTGTTTCTTTTCTTTTTTGAGGTCGCGCTGGCCTACGGCGGCCAGCTCGGCGTCCATTAGCGTGCGCCCTGTCGCCGCCAGATACACGTCGTCAAGGCTGGGGCGCGACTGGGCAATGCCAAAGACGGGCAGCTCGGCGGCTTTGAGCGCCTGCTGCACGGTTAGCAGCACGTCGGGCTGGCGATCGACGACCAGGTTGAGCGAGTTGCCCTGGGCCGCGTTGACAATCACCTCGCGCACGAAGGGGAGTTTGGCCAGCAGGGTACTGGCGGCATCGGCCTCGTCGTCAGAGGTAAACTCGCGGATGCGCAGAGTGATGCGATCGCCCCCAATTTTGTCTTTTAAATCGCTAGGGGTGCCGCTGGCAATCACCCGGCCCTGGTCGATAATCGCCACGCGATCGGCCAGGGCATCGACTTCTTCTAGATAGTGACTGGTGATCAAAATGGTGGTGCCCGCCGCCCGCAGCTGGCGCAGAAATAGCCACACCGCCGATCGCGTTTCAATATCAAGCCCCACCGTCGGCTCGTCGAGCACCAGCAGATCGGGCTGGTGCAGCAGCCCCAAGGCCAAATCCAGTCGTTTCCTCAAGCCGCCCGAATAGTTGCCCGTTTTTTGGTCGACCCAGTCGCCCAGCTCTAGCAAATCGATCATCTGCTCAATGCGGCGGCGGGAGACCCCCTTGGGCATGTGGTAAATATCGGCCTGGAGCTGCAATAGCTCGCGCCCGGTCAGCACCTTATCGAGAGCAACCTCCTGAGCAATATAGCCAAGGTGCTGACGCACCAGGCGCGGCTGATCGACTACCGAGACCCCCATCACTTCTAGCGTGCCGCTGTCGGGGGTGGTCAGGGTGCAGAGGCAGCGAATGGTGGTGGTTTTACCCGCCCCGTTTGGCCCCAGCAGGCCAAAAATTTCGCCGGGCTGAATGGCGAGCGATACATCCTGCACCGCCGTTACCGCCCCGTAGGACTTTTTCAGGTTTTGAATCGTTACCGCTGCGGCCATCTGTAGAGCAAACCCCAAACATGTTCCTACTCTGGTTATTCTACAGAACTCTACTGAGCGGCGGGGCGCGATGGTCAAAGACCGACTCAAAGGGCGATCGCCTTTTTAGCAAAAGCGTAGATTCTGGGGTTTAGACACTGAAAGGGAGATTGCTCTAGCCGCAACCGCCTCACCTTACCAAGCGACAGGCCGAAACGTGAGGTCATTGGCAATCGCCACCGTATCGCCCGTTTGCTTGATCACAAACAATCCGCGCTGGTAAGCATAGCGATCGACACCTTCGTCCACTTCAATCGCCGCCACCGCGCCGTAGGTTTCATAGGCGCTGTAGTGAGGGAACGCCTGCTTAAATCGACCCAGGCGAGCCCGAAAATCCTCCACATCTTGACGCGACAGCCGTGACTTGACCTCAATAGCCACAGCCACGTCGCCATCAACCGCCAAAATATCGATTTCCATCGCTGCCCCCAGCCGCCGAGACTTGAGGCGGCGGGCGGTCTCTTGCACCGCAATACCCCGCTCTTGAAAGAGGCGCACCACCGCAGGTTCAACCAAATTTTCGACAAACTGCCCCCAGCGGGTGGTCAGCCCTGCCACCTCGCGGCTGGTGTTCGCCGCAACGTTCTCCAGACGCTCTAGGCGGCGGTCGGCCTCGGCCGCACGGCGGTCGGCCTCGACGGCACGGCGGTCAGCTTCGGCGGCACGGCGGTCAGCTTCGGCGGCACGGCGGTCGGCCTCAGCTTGGGATACTCGAAACAGCTCATAGATGTCGTCAATGGTGACAGGATCAGCCATGGGAAGCAATACACAGATGGTGTCATTCTAGCCTGAGGAACGGTTGAGGCAAGGTCTGCCTGAGCAGCAC
>JBARVK010000461.1:0-2634 GCA_049646225.1 Nodosilinea sp. | reverse complement strand
CCCATCCACCCGCCCACGCACCTACTCATTCATCGTCTTATACGTCGCGACTGCCGAGGGCGAGATCCGGTTCAGGTAGCGGAAGATCCAGTACTTGAAGATGGTGTCGAGAATCACGGGGAAGGTGGCGATAAAGAGGAAGATAAAGTCGCGGTTGGCGGGGAGGCCCAGGTGTCGCGACAGCCCCTCCAGCAAAATCTCCCAGCCGTGGGGGGAGTGGAAGCCGACGAAGGTGTCGGTAAAAAGAATAATGATGAAGGCTTTGGCGCTGTCGCTGAGGCCGTAGACAATTTCATCCATGAAGGACTTGACGTTGGCGACATCCTGGCGGCGGTATATCAGCAGCATGGCGAAGGCGATCGCGGCCAAAATGTCGGCAAATACGTTCTTGACGGCGCTGTCGCTGCGATCGCGGTAGACCTCTTCAATCTCAGTGGCTTTACTGCGCACCCGCTGCTCAATGTTGAGTTCCGACAATGGCGGCGCTTTGCCAATCAGCACCTCGAAACGCAGCCGCTCCTCAAACTGTTGCAATTCGTGAAGCGCTTCTTCTTCCATTTCAAGGTTGAGAAAAACCTCGACTTCTTCGCCCCCGGCTCGCACCCGATCGACAATGGGGCCGACGATAAATGCTTTGGTAAACTGCTGGGTGAGCAGCGGCACAATCACCAGCAGCAGCACAAACCGAATGGCGGCGGTGGTTTTGGATTTGGAGTTGCGAAATTCCTTGACGACCTCCTGCTCGGCGTTGGGGTCGAGGTCTTGGCGAATGCGATCGACGGTGCGCAGAATGGAGCGGGGCAGCACGTTGACGCGATCGGAGAGGCCGGCGGCCCTGGTGCCGTCGGGATTGACGACGTTGGCTGCGGCTGTGGCACCGTTCTGGTTGGCCAAATTGGGGCCACTGCTGCGGGCCTGAGTGGCCTTAGACCGCAGCACCTGGGCCGAAGGGGCGGGTTCCAGACGACCGTTGGCCCCGTTGGCGAGGGTAATCACCCGCTCAGGGCTAGGGTCTAGGTTGGTGTAGCGGGCTAGCACTTCATCGACCAGGCGCAGCTTGCGAAAAAACATCGCCTGCTGGTCGATTACGTTGACAGACAACTCGTCGGCCTCAGAGGCAGGCAAACCTACTTCCATGATGCGCGAGTCGCTGACCCGCACAATCGATCGACTGGCCCGAAACTCGGCCATCCGCACCTTAATCAGGTTCAGGTACTTCTTTAGCTCGCCCTGAAAATACTCCATGGCGCTGTCGCCATAGCTGCCATAGGGGGCAGAGATGGGGTTGCCGCCAAAGTACTCACGCTCGATCGCCACAATCATTTGGGCGGCTTCGTAGGCCTGGTTAAGGGCGCGATCGGGGGTGCGAAATAACCACCGCTGGGCGCTGCGAAAAAAGCCTGAGTTCTGCATTGGATGGGGTGCTGGCGCTGGGATGTCCAGATCCTACTACAGTCGGCCTGGATAGGCTTTAGGCAGTTTCTCGTAGGCGGAGCAGTGGGGGAAGTGAGGAAGTGACGGGATAAACGCCGTGGTCGGCTTCCCTATCGCAAGATTGGAGTTGAACCGCTAGGACTCGAGGGCTGAAACAGGTTCTCCGCTTGGGCGCGCTTGCATTCCTAGCTCCCCTGCTCTCTACCTTTCAGCAATAGGCCCAAACTTCTGCCGCTGAGTACCAGCTGGCCCTGTAACCGTTGCCTGAGTGGTCAAATGATCAAGTCGGAAAAGTCGCGGTCCATGGACTGAAAGTGGGTTTGAATGCCGCTGCGGCGAATGCCTCCTGCTTGACTATCAAACCCAATGATTTCGCCGTCTAGTTCAGGAACGATGCGGCAGGCATAAAGCCCTTCGTTTTCGGACAATAGCACACGAAAGTTTTGGCTGAGTGGAGAAAATGTGAGTCCATTGTGTTTTGGGCTCACAAGATCTGGAATAGTCAGGCTTTGAAAACCGCCCAGGCTGTCTGTCGTCGTCGCAAAATCGTACTTCGCCCAGGTTGAAAAGACTAGCTCGTAGCTACCCTGGGGATGTTTGTAAAGCTGCGGTACTTCCATTTCGGCGTAGCAGCCGGGCTGTGATGCAGGGGGCAGGTACTCCCATTCGCGCTTGCCATTTACGGCGTCTGAGAAGTTTTCGTGGGTGACTGCCAAGACTGCGATCGCGCCATTGCGCCCTGTAGTGCCGTCGGCTAGTTTGGCTGAAAGCAGCATGTAAATTTGCTTCTGTTCTGCTAATCGAAACAAGAATGGATCGCGCCAAGCGTGAAAAGTTAAATCACCAGCCAGACTCTTGGTTTGGTAGATGGCGCTGGGCTTAATTCGTGTATCTAGAACCTGCCATTGGGTAGACCACAAACTGTCGGTGTATGCAACACCAATGTTCTGCGTCAGACCATCGTCTTCATTGCGATCGCGGGAGGTGTAGAACATCAGGTAGCCGTTGCTAACTCTGACCACATCGCCACTCCAAATCGAAGTGTTGGCCCAATGACCGACAGGAGGATTTAAGATGCTGGCGCTGTCGTCATCGCCCCAGTAAATGTGGCGAAAGTCAGCGGTTGTGGCATGGCCTAGCCGAGAGGAAAAGTGATGCTGCCCGGTGGCCACCAGACCCCGATCTGCATTTAAGTAAAAG
>JBARVK010000460.1:0-2157 GCA_049646225.1 Nodosilinea sp. | reverse complement strand
CCCGTGCAAACGGGCATCTATCGAGAGCCGTTGCTACCAGGTGGATTCCCGCCTCCGCGGGAATGACAGGCTCAATTCTTTTCTCAAATCAATAACGCAGCACATTTACAAAACTGGGATGTACCCCGGCTATTCTCAATGGCCAGCGCAGCTTTACCGTTGAGCACATTGAAAAGCTGGCCGAATTTTTCTATATTTCCCCTGCCGTATTCTTTCCTCGAGCATCGTGATGAATCTGTTTCGGCCTCTTGTAATAGCCCTGCTATGCCTGCTGTGTCTAACGGGTTGGGGCCTGCCCACCTGGGCCCAATCTGCCATGGCAGACCTCTCGCCTCAAACGGTGCAGGAGATTTCTGACCTGCGCCAAAAAGCCTTTACCGCCTCCCAAAAGGGTCGATTTACCGAGGCCGAAACCTACTGGAGCGAGCTGATCGAGTACTTACCTGACGAAGCCGCCCTGTGGAGCAACCGGGGCAACGTGCGCGTCAGTCAAAACAAACTCGCCGAAGCCCTAGACGACTACAACCAGGCGGTGGCCCTGGCCCCCGAGCAGCCCGACCCCTACCTGAACCGGGGGGCTGCCCTGGAGGGGCTGGGGCGATGGGAGGATGCGATCGCCGACTATAGCCAAGTCCTCGCCCTCAACCCCGATGATGCCGCCGCCCACAATAACCGGGGCAACGCCCAGGCGGGCCTGGGCCACTGGGATACGGCTCTAGCCGATTACCAAAAAGCCGCCGATCTTGACCCCAAATTTGCCTTTGCCCGGGTCAACGCCGCCCTGGCCGAGTACCAGCTGGGCCACGCCGACGAAGCCATTCGTCAGTTTCGCAGCCTCACCCGCCGCTACCCCAACTTTGCCGATGCCCGCGCCGCCCTCACCGCTGCTCTCTGGGGCCAGGGCCAGAGGGGCGAAGCCGAGAGCAACTGGGTCGCCGTTATGGGCCTCGATCGCCGCTACCGCGACCTCGACTGGGTCAGTACCGTGCGCCGCTGGCCCCCCGCCATGGTCAACGCCCTGGAGAAATTTTTACATCTGTAGCGAGGCGACGACTCTCAGTCACCAGGAACGTGAGACGTCAGCATGCCACTTTTGGCGGATTGAGCCTCATGCTCTAAATTTGCGCTGCATCAAAGGTGTTGCACTGATCAATATCGCCGGTTTCAATACCGCGATAAAACCATTCGGCCCGCTGCTGCGACGACCCGTGGGTAAACGAGTCGGGGGTAACGTAGCCCTGGGCTTCCATTTGCAGGCGATCGTCGCCAATTTGGCTGGCGGCGTTGAGGGCTTCTTCGATATCGCCCTCCTCTAGAATTTGGCGAGAGACCTGGGCGTTGTGGGCCCACACCCCGGCAAAACAGTCGGCCTGCAGCTCTAGGCGCACCGAAAGGTCGTTGGCCTGGGTACGACTGACCCGCTGCTGGGCCCGCTGTACCTGGCTAGAGACCCCCAGCAGGTTTTGCACGTGGTGGCCAACCTCGTGGGCAATCACGTAAGCCTGGGCAAAGTCGCCCGGGGCGCCGAGCCGGGTCGATAGGTCTTGGAAAAAACTGGTGTCGAGGTAAACCTTTTGGTCAGCGGGGCAGTAAAACGGCCCCATAGCCGACTGCCCCAGACCGCAGGCCGACTGGGTAGCCCCTGAGTACAGCACCAGGCTGGGTTCCTGGTAGTCGGCACCAAACTCAGCGCGAAAGATGGTGTTCCAGGTGTCTTCGGTTTCGCCCAGCACCGCTGAGACAAACTCCGCCGAGCGATCGGCCTCGGCCTGGGAAACCTGGGGCGCGTTGCCAGGATTAGCGCTGGGGCCTTGCTCAAACACCACTGAAGGATCGCCGCCTAACAGGGCGACTACCAGCGCCAGCAGCAGTGATCCGATGCCTCCTGTCACGGCCATCCCAGGCCCTCCTGCGCCCCGGCGATCTTCAATGTTTGCACTGCGCCGACTCGACTGCCATTTCATGGGTTTACCTCGTTTCGACCGGCCCAAGCCGTGATGCTCTAGATTACTGGATGACAAACGCTAGTTTTTGACATCCTCACCATCCAATCGCTAGGCGATATGGGTGGTGATTCCCTGGGTCGCCCCAAAGATTTCCTGCTTCAAAGCCAGTTGGCTAGGCTGAGTTACCCCAACCCCCGCCACCTCGACTCCA
>JBARVK010000459.1:0-3062 GCA_049646225.1 Nodosilinea sp. | reverse complement strand
TGGAGTCGAGGTGGCGGGGGTTGGGGTAACTCAGCCTAGCCAACTGGCTTTGAAGCAGGAAATCTTTGGGGCGACCCAGGGAATCACCACCCATATCGCCTAGCGATTGGATGGTGAGGATGTCAACCGCTCACGAAGCCTTCGCTTCAGGCGCTAATGATTGACCCTCAGCGTTGGCTGAGCCGTCATAATTGCATTCACCGTAGACAGTAACTGCCGGGGATCGATTGGTTTACCAACGCAGTCATTGGCTCCGGCTTTGAGGGCTTGTTCTGCTTGGTTGGGGTTATCTCCATCAATGAGCGCCAAAATTTTTGTCTCCAACGGGTCTGAACTTTGGCGCAGGGCCGCAATAATGTCGCTGCCATCGGCGCTAGCTAAGCTTAGGCTGGTAATCACTGCGGCGGGCTGCAGCAGCTTGACCTGGTCAAGCACCCGCGACCCATCCACGACCCAGATCACCTGGTAGGCGGCGGCGGTGAGCATGTCGCAGATCAGGCTGGCGGTTTCTTCGTTGTCTTCGACCAGCACAATGCGCCCTACCACGGGTTCTGCCGAGGCGGCTTCGGCCTCAGCGGTCGCGCTCGATCGCTGTAGCGGAATGCGGACGGTGAAAATAGAGCCGATGCCCACCTTAGAGCTGACTTTGATAGAGCCGCCGTGGAGTTCGACTAGCTGCTTGGTCAGGGCCAGCCCCAGCCCGGTGCCCTGGTGTTCTCGCTGGCGTACATTTTCGAGCTGCTGGAATTTTTCAAACAGTAAAGGCTGGGCGGTGGGCGAAATGCCAATGCCGGTGTCTTCGATTTGAAACACAGCGTCATTTTGCTCGCGCCGCACCCGCAGCATCACCTTCCCCTCGGGAGGCGTAAACTTAACCGCATTGCTGAGCAGGTTGGCCAAAATTTGTCGCACCCGGCGGGGGTCGGCGACAAAGGTATCTTGGCCGTTGGTGAGCTTGAGTTCAAGGCTGATCGCGATCGCGTTTTGGGTGGCTTCGTCGCGGAAGGCATCGACGCTCTGACGGCAAAGGGAGGTCAGGGAGAACTGCCGCACGTCTAAAACGGTGCGACCATTCTCGATTTTAGACACGTCTAAAATATCGTTGATGACGCGCAGCAGATGCTCGCCGCTGGACTGAATGGTAGATAGGTAGTCGCGCTGGCGGGGCGAAAGTTCACCCAGCGACCACCGCTGTAGGGTGGCCGACATGCCGATGATGTAGGTCAGCGGAGTGCGAAGCTCGTGGCTCATGGTGGCTAAAAACTCGCTTTTGGCCCGGTTGGCGGCCTCAGCGGCGACCAGAGCATCGCGCAGGTCCTGGGTACGCTCGACCACGCAAACTTCTAAGTTTTGGGTCTGCTGCTGGAGCTGATGGTAAAGCTGAGCCTGGTTAATGGCGATCGAAAGGTGCTCGGCAATGTGCTGCAAAAACTCGGTTTCCCAGGATTGCCAGCGGCGCTGACTGTCGCACTGGTGCACAATCAGCAGTCCCCAGAGGTCTTGCCCCACCCAAATCGGGGCGATCGCCTTTGACTTAACCTGCACCTGCTGCAAAAAGGCCAGCATGCAGGGAATGTCGCGGTAGGCTTCGGCAATATCGTCAATGACAATGGGCTGACCTTCGCGATAGTGCCTAGCCCGGTCGGGATGGTCGGGATGGTTTTGAAAGCATATGTGCTCGGTGTAGTGCAACACCGAAGGCAGGCGATCGCTGGCGCGCGACTCGTAGGTGATGTAGCCCATGGTTTCTGTCTGACCATCCTGGGTTGCCGTCGCCCCAGTTGCCATCGTCTTAACGCTAGCTAGCGACGGCTGATCGAACTGGTAAATCAGCAGGCGATCGGCCTGCAAAAAGCGGCGCACTTCGGCCACGGTGGTTTCTAGAATTTCAGGTAGCTCCAGGCTGCCCTGAATTTTAGTAATCACCTGGTTGAGCAGCAGACGGCGCTCCTGCTGCCAGTTAATAACCCCATGGTCGAGGGTGGCGGGGTCAGCTCCGTTGGCCTCGGCGCAGGCCTCTACCCAGGCGAGCATAAACTGGCCCAGGGCCGCCAGGCTAGTGGGACCACCAGGGTGAGGTGCAGGCGTTAGCCCCCGCCGTTTTAGCCAGGTTTCGACCGCAGCGCGATCGGTGACTAGGCTGACCAGGACGCGATCGCGATCGTCGCTGTGGGGCTGTGCCGCCACGACCACCGTCAGCTCTGCCCCGTGAAGACACCAAAAGTTGACATCGTCAGCGGTGGCGGCGAGGGCGTCTGCTTCGGTGAGCAGGTTGAGCTGGTGCTGCTGGCAATACTGACGCAAAAACTGCCCCAGCGAAACAAGGGCCGCTCTGGGCATACCCGGTCTAGTGCCACGGTCGTTAGAGTTAGGCATCCTTACATTTTGAGACTGAATGCGCCTGTTGCGATGGGGTAAACGAGGGGGGCGGCGGAAGAAAGCCTTAAGGATTTGACCCAAGGACGTGAGAAATCTCATCGTAGCTTTCGTTTTGGTGCAGCCCCGACTTACGCTAGAGTTCCTTCAGATTTGTCATTTGTTGTTCTAGAGAACGCCCATGCATCGCTTAGCGGCCACCCCCGGCGGCTGGACTCCCGATACCGAGGGCGTGATTTTTGTCGAGCAAACCCCGGCCCCGCTGGTGTTTTTAACCGCCGCCGACACCGATATTCAAAGCCTCAGTCGGGCCAGGTTTCCGGCTGGTTTCCCGGCCCTGCGGGTGGCCAGCCTGCTACAGCTGCAACAGCAGCTCGCCATCGACACCTACGCCGACGACGTGCTGCGCCACGCCCAGCTAATTGTGGTGCGCCTGCTGGGGGGGCGCGCCTACTGGCCCTACGGCCTGGAGGTGGTGCGCGAGGTGGCCGCCGACACCAGAGCCGCCCTGATTGTGCTACCTGGCGACGATCGCCCCGCCCCAGATCTCGTCAGCCACTCGACGGTGTCCTTGACGGTGGCCAACCAGCTGTGGCGCTACCTCAACGAAGGCGGCGTTGAGAATATGGCCAATGGTCTGATGTGGGCCTGCGATCGCATCCTCAGCACCACCTACCACCCCCCCG
>JBARVK010000458.1:0-5764 GCA_049646225.1 Nodosilinea sp. | reverse complement strand
CTGTTAGGACTGCTTAGCAAGGTAGTTATTTTCTGACTAAACAAAAACGGCTACCCGATAGAGATTTGCTTTCTAAAGGGGTAGATCTGGTCAGACTCAAGCGTTGCACGTCAGTGAGCAGCCCCAGCCCTACTCCAGCATCTCCAGGTTGCGTACCGCGCCCTGATCGGCACTGGTGGCCAGTAGCGCATAGGCCTTGAGCGCTGCTGACACTCGACGGGGACGGGGTTGGGCGGGCTTCCAGGCGTCTTTGCCCTTGGCTTCCATCGCCGCGCGGCGGTCAGCTAGCTCCTCCGCCGAGATGTCCACATTGACGGTGCGGTTGGGAATGTCGATGACGATGCGATCGCCCTCTTCAACCAGGGCAATGTTACCGCCCGCCGCCGCCTCCGGCGAGGCATGGCCAATGGAGAGGCCCGAGGTACCGCCCGAAAAGCGTCCGTCGGTGAACAGGGCGCAGACCTTGCCCAGCCCCTTTGATTTCAGGTAGCTGGTGGGGTAGAGCATCTCCTGCATACCGGGGCCACCGCGCGGCCCCTCATACCGAATGATCACCACATCGCCCGGCTGCACCCTATCGTTCAGAATGGCATTTACGGCAGCATCCTGGCTTTCAAACACGCGGGCAGGCCCTTCAAATACTTGCAGGGTCGAGGTTGGCACACTGGTGGTGTAGCGCAACTGTTCCGCCTCAAACATGCTGACGTCAATGCCTGCGGTCTTGACAACGCAGCCATTGACGGCCAAGTTGCCGTAGAGCACCGCCAGACCACCCTCGCGGGAATAGGCATGCTCCACACTGCGAATGCAGCCGGCTTCGCGATCGAGATCGAGGTCAGGCCAGCGCGTGTCCTGGCTGAAGGCCACCTGGGTGGGAATGCCCGCTGGCCCAGCCCGGAAGAAGGTGTGCACAGCCTCGTCGTCAGTGCGGGTTACATCCCAGCGCTCCAGGGCCTCCCCCAGCGTGGCGCTGTGCACCGTGGGCACGTTGGGGTGCAGCAGCCCCGCCCGATCCAGCTCGCCGAGAATGGCCGGAATGCCACCCGCCCGGTGCACATCTTCCACGTGATACTGCTGAGTATTGGGGGCCACTTTGCACAGCTGGGGCACCTGGCGCGAGAGGCGATCGATATCAGCCATGGTGAAGTCCACCTCGGCTTCGCGGGCGGCGGCCAGCAGGTGCAGAATGGTGTTGGTGGATCCGCCCATGGCGATATCCAGCATCATGGCGTTTTCAAAGGCTTTGAAACTGGCGATGGAGCGTGGCAGTACCGAGTCGTCATCCTGCTCGTAGTAGCGGCGGGTGATGTCAACGATGGTGCGGGCGGCGGTAAGGAAGAGATCCTTGCGATCGAAGTGGGTGGCGAGCGTAGTGCCGTTGCCCGGCAGCGACAGGCCAATCGCCTCGGTGAGACAGTTCATGGAGTTGGCGGTGAACATGCCTGAGCACGACCCGCAGGTGGGGCAGGCGGAGCGCTCGTACTCCTCTACCATCTCATCGCTGACGCTGTCGTTGGCGGCGGCCACCATGGCATCCACCAGGTCAAGCTTGTGGTCGGCCAGCTTGGTTTTGCCCGCTTCCATCGGGCCGCCCGAAACAAATACGGCGGGGATGTTCAACCGCAGCGCCGCCATCAGCATGCCGGGGGTGATCTTGTCGCAGTTGGAGATGCAGACCAGGGCGTCAGCGCAGTGGGCATTGGCCATGTACTCTACCGAGTCGGCGATGATCTCCCGCGAGGGCAGGCTGTAGAGCATGCCGTCGTGGCCCATGGCGATGCCGTCGTCCACGGCGATGGTGTTGAACTCTTTGGCTACGCCCCCCGCCGCTTCGATCTCGCGGCACACCAGCTGACCTAGATCTTTGAGGTGTACGTGACCGGGCACAAACTGGGTAAAGGAGTTGGCCACCGCAATGATAGGCTTCTCAAAGTCTTCGGTTTGCATGCCGGTGGCGCGCCAGAGGGCGCGGGCACCGGCCATATTACGGCCGTGGGTGGAGGTTTTGGAGCGATAGGTCGGCATGGCGCATCCTACGGGTATCTAAGGGTGTGTTTATGGGCAACTTTAGCGATGTCAGCGAGGCCACAAACCGCAATCACTACAATAGCTGACTATGTAAGGCCGTTGGTGGGTGATGAAGCCTCAGGGTAGGCCGTGATTCGCGAAGCGTTTGAGATCCGACTCGGAACGAGTATTCGTTCCAAAACCGCTCGGTGACGACTTGTCAGCATTTGGTTGCCGTCCTTTTGAAACTCTTAGGCAACTGGCTGGATCTGAATTCTAAAACATTCGTGGTTCAGTACATCGATAATTGCCTCTAGGCATAACGAGGGCTGGCAATTGAGTTGAATCATTCGCTGATGCTGGGCATTCCCCGCATAATGACGGTAATGGCGATCGAAGACATGACGGTATTGGCCATTAGCCCCGAGGGGTTCAAGCAAGTTTTGCCCAGCTAGCCCCGTCTCTACACCATGATTGTGCAAAAGATGGGCCGCCACAAGGCTGAACTCACGCAGTAAAGCCGCCGCCTGCGACAGCTGGGGCTTAATCACCCAAGACTACGACAAAAACCTGGTGGCCTGGGTGCACAAACAGCTAGAAAACCTGTTTGTGTCTCACCAGTATTAATTGATGCCTCCTGTAACCGATTTAAGGGAGAGACTAGCTGAGGCGAAAGGTTTTTGAGGGGCGTACCCGTGCGCTGGCGAAACTTGCGCCCGAGGTGGCTGTTGGCGGACCTACAGTCTACCGATCAGCCGTATCCCCAGGCCAATTGATGGCATCCGGTGGATCATGATTCTGTGCTACCCATGGCTGAACCTACTGAGGAGCCCAAATCTGAACGGTGTAGCCTTCAGTGACGAGCCAGCGGTTGTCGGGGCTAAAGTGAGCATTGTGGATCCCTGCTAGCATGGTCAGTCGCTCGCCATCGCGGGTACGGCGAAGGTCGACGGCAGACTCCAACGAGGCCAGCATTAGCGGCACCGCAAAGGTTTGACCGTCGGGGCTGAAGGTAATCGGTTGTGGGAGAACGGTGGCGTCCTCTGTGTCCGGAGTGGCAACGGAGAGGGTGCGATCGCGCTGGTAGGTACTCAAATTCCAGTACGCTACCGACTGCCGGTGGTCGCGCACCAGCAGGGTCTGGCCATCCTGGGTAAAGGCCAGGGCCTGCACCGGGTCAGGGCTTCGCAGGGTAATCACCCGGGCACCACTGCCCGCATTCCACAGCTTGACGCTTTGGTCAGTGTCGAGGGTGGCGAAATAGCGGCTGTCGGGGCTAAAGGCCATGCTGTTGGCTAGGGCCAAAGCATCGTAGGCACTATCGGTTTGGTCCGTAATTTGCGTGGTGACTTTGATCAGCCGACCATCGGTGCCCCAAAGCTGAATCGTGCGGTCGGTGGACACAGCCAGTTGTCTACCGTCGGGGCTGAGCAGCAGCGATCGCACCGGGCTGGGATTAACTTCTCCGGCGGACAGCCGCAGGGGTTGGTAGAGCTGGCCCCTGGGCGACCAGATTTTGACCGTGCCATCGGCGCCGCCAGTATAGACATAGGTGCCATCGCGGCTATGGGCCATCGCCCTGACCTCGCCCCGATGGGCAGACCATCGCTTCAGCAGCGTGCCTTGATCCGCATCCCAGATCGCCAGTTCACCATTGTCAAACCCGGCCCACAGGGTTTGACCGTTGGCGCTAAAGGCCAGTGTCTCGGCCCGCAGTCTGCCCGGCGGCAGTAGGGTAAGGCGGCGGGTGCCCGTGGTCAGGTTCCACAGTGCCAAAGCCGCCTGATAGTCGGCAACGTCTGTGGAACTGCTCACGGCCAGGAGTTGACTGTTAGGGCTAATCGCCACCGCCACAGGCGATATCCCCTCAGCCGTGGCTTGAGGGCCGGGCCGGTATAGGGTCGCCAGGTCAAGGCTGAATCGCACCTGGGGCGATCGCCAGGAGGAGTCGGCGGGCGGGTTCATGGCCCGCTGCACCGTCGAGAGCAATTCAGGAATATAGCCATAGAATCGGCTATCGCGCAGGGCCATGGCATCAATTGTGCAGCTGCCGCAGTGCTGGCCGGGGGGTGGCACGGCAATAGACTGCACCACCGCGTCTGAGACTCCTGCCCAGGGCAGGTGCCCCTCGGGGGCCTCTAGCGAATAGGTCAGCTCCGACTCGTTGCGCCAGTCGCTGCTGATAAAGTCGACCTCCTGACGGGGAGCGGGGATTTTCCAGCCGGCGCGATCGCGAAACGCATTCACCGCCGCATCGCGGTCATTGGGGTGGGCCGCCTGGGCCGCCTGCCACAGCCGCAGCTGCACGCTGAGGCCAAAGCGCCCGTCGCTAGCCGTCAGCCACGCCTGGTCGATGGCGCGAATTAACGCTGGGGTAGTCACCGGAGCCTCTGAATTAGCCTGGCCTGGCACTGAGTAAGGATCGAGCAGTCGCCGGGTCTCGCGATCTGCCGCCGCCCAGTTCTGAGCCTGAAGTAGCTGCTGGAGCACCGCCGTAGCATCGTTTATGGATGCATCCGCCCGGTCTCCCGGATCCGCCGCCAAGTGCAGTGCTGTGGGGTTTTGCTGGTTGAGCCGGGTGACATCCCCGCCCGGTGCCACGGCGTCGGGCAAAGCGGTTGCCGCTACATTGGCTGAGGGTTGCGCCTCCATTCGTTGGGACTCGCCACTCACTGAAGACTGTGCCCACAGCGGCCACGGAGAGACCGCACCCATGGCCACCAGCAGACTGGTGGTAGCGTGAAGCGAAAAAGAAAGACGAGACTGCGATCGGGGTGACAAACCCATAAAAACCTGACCAATGGCGTTTGGTTAGACGATAAACGTGAAATTAATCTGCAAATGGTACTAACACCAAAAATGGGGACTATTCCGGTGGGCGGGGCCACTTTCTAACCTGCTTGGCAGGTGCCCATATCGGATCGTGCATACTGCCCCTGACTCAGGTAGTGCACCACCTGCACCTGCTGAGGTGGGCCGCTGGTGGGCCGCAGGCTAACATAGAGGCCATTGACAGACGCGGTGGCGCTGTACAACCCATGACCATGGTTGGGCTGGCCCTGAAACCCATCGCCAAAGGGCAGTTGAGAATAGTCGGCATCGGGGGCAATTTGCGCGTAGTCGCTCAGAGCGGCGGCGCGGATCAGAGTGTGAACGCGACCATCGGCATCGCGCCGCTGCACGGTCAGGCTGAGGCCAGTGCCGATCGGATTTTGCGGCACCGACCCGTTGGTCACCACGGGCACGGTGCCGATAAGTCGATAGGCAAGGCTTTCCCCCTGGCTGAGGGGCGTAGTGGCCTGACAGACCATGCGATCAGCCTGCGCCATTGCGGGCAGAGCGGTTGCCAGCGCAATCGATAGAGCCAGGCTGAGCCGATTAATCACGACTCGCCCAGCGACAGCGGTAGTACACATGCATGAGTCTCCCAGAATGACAAGGCAGGGTGGTGCTGAGCCAGCCCATCGTTCCTCGCGCTGATGCCGCAGCAAACCGATGATCGGTACTCCACTAAGCAGGGTGGCAACGTCTAGCCCTCCCAGACACCGATCAGTAGTCAAACACAACCCCACCACCGTCCCTGAGGTCGTTACCCAATTTGATACCAGCTGGGGAAACAACATCCCCGTAGTTGACATCCTCACCATCCAATCGCTAGGCGATATGGGTGGTGATTCCCTGGGTCGCCCCAAAGATTTCCTGCTTCAAAGCCAGTTGGCTAGGCTGAGTTACCCCAACCCCCGCCACCTCGACTCCA
>JBARVK010000457.1:0-6566 GCA_049646225.1 Nodosilinea sp. | reverse complement strand
CACTGGGGTAGCTCTAGGTTCAGCCGACGAGGCAGCACTGCCTTAAACATGCCTGCGGCCAGAAAAATATAGCTAAAAATGTAGAAAAAGTCGCCCAGGGACACCGCTGGGTCAAGCCCCCAGATGTTGCCCCAGAGAAAGAACATCACATTGCCCAGCACGTAGAACGACAGCCCTAGGCCAATCCAAAACCAAACGCTGCGACCGCTGACAATTTGGGTACTGCGCCAGTTGCGAAAGCACAGTATGGCTGCTAAAAGAAAGGCCCCCGTTTCCAGCAGGTTGATGCCGAGCAGAAACCAGGCGGGCTGAACACCGTCTGAATCTGGGGCTGTAAACAGCAGGAAGAACAACAGCGTAAAAACGCCCCAGGCCATGCACGCCCCCACCAGCAGGGGGGTAGACAGGGCACTGGCAGACGAAGAGGTAGATGACTTGCTCAAGGGTTCTCTCCTAAAGGAACTCAACGGCATGGGGGCCGACAAAAGATCGCGATGGCCCCTTGAGGGCTGATCGTTGACCATCGCCACAGCTGCATAATCTGGGCAAAAAGCCCGGCGCAACGCCTGAATTGTACCGATTCCCTAGGCCCATGGGCGGCCAGCCCGCCAGAATAGCGTTAATTAGTCGCGCAGAGCAATATTTCTTAAACTCTAGCGTCGCGCCCCGGCCCGCTAGGTCCATAGCTTGCCCATCGGAGACTGCTGCAACCAGCGTCGAAATAGAGCCTGCTCATTGGAGGTCATGTCTTCGATCGCTTCTAGGGCGCGATCGCTAAAGTTGGCGTTACCAAAGTAGTCTTTGCCAATGCGATGGGTCTCCTCCAGCAGCCGGTGCAGGTGGTGGTCTTGCCAGGGAGGCAACTGGGGCATAGCCAGGGGGTCTACCGTCAGGAGGGTTTTTACCGTATCGGGGGCTCCCGCTAGGGGAAACTTCCACTCCACTAACATCCGGCTAACATCGCCCTCAAACTGGCGGGCCTGCTTTGCCCCCAGCAAATCTTCCACATCCATATACAGCACCTGCAGCATGAGCAGGCACGCTTTGATGTAGGTGGCTTCCGCTGGGGGCGTGCCGGTATCGCCGCTGGTGTCGTGGCCCACTTGACTCAGGCGAATTTTGCCCCAAATGCTAAAGCGATCGGGTTCTTCTAGCAGCACGCAGGCCTTACCTCGGTTGTCGGTCAGATCACGCCACAACGCCCTGGCATCGTCTTCCTGGGCAGCGGTAAACACGCTCAGCAGCCGAAAGGTTTGCCCCTGGTAAGACAAAACCGGAATCTGTTGATCTTTTTGGGGATGGTGCATCGTTTTGATGTCAACATCCTGCCGCTTGAGGATAAACATGTTATGGCCTGCTGACTCCTAGCTGAGGTGAGTACCTGCAGTAGGCGGCGGCTGTAACGGTAAACCGCACCCTTAATACTGCGTGATCGGGACGGGATAAAGCCTCGCGAGCCCTCGAAAACTCTACAGCCTGTTGTTAAGAGACTTATTTTAGCGGCCTGGGCGGTCCCGACATCATTTCGCCGTTATTTTTCACTATTCTATTGGTCCTAGTCTGCCCTGAGCGCAACCTGCACCCCCTAAAATACAATGGTGATTTATTGGGGCCATTAGCTCAGCGGATAGAGCAACCGCCTTCTAAGCGGTCGGTCGCTGGTTCGATTCCAGCATGGCCCGTCCCAATTTCGTTGTCACACCTATGCCGCAGTCTATGAGGCTTGGTCAAGTCGTTTAGGACTGGGCATTGCCAGGGCGAAAACGCTACTCTGGCTATAGTTCTAGTTCCTCGTAGGCAAACCCCTTGGACGACGCAGATCTACAGGCCAGACTCAAAAAGCTAGAAGCAGACCTCAACACTTCGGCTCCTCCGGCCCCTCGACGCCCCGCCAACCAGCCCGCTCCACCGGCGCCGAGCTGGGGACAGCGGTTAAAGGCCAATGCGCTTTTGCCCGTCTATCTGGTGGCCATTCCCTGGGCGCAGGAAATCATTGACCAGGTGGTGTTTGGCGGTCGATGGAATCTGCCGCTCCATCCGCGCAGCCTGGAGGGTATTCCTGGGATCTTTTTTTCGGCGGTGTCTCACTCTGGCTTTGCCCACTTGATCGGGAACACCATTGGTTTTTTGATCTTTAGCTGGCTGATTTTGGCTAAAAGCCGCCGCGACTACTGGATTACGCTATTGATTGGCTGGCTAGGGGGCGGAGTTGTGGCCTGGCTGCTAGGCCCGAGCAGTGTCCACGGGTTGAGCGGGGTGGTCTACACGCTGTTTGGCTACCTGCTGTGCATTGGCTGGCTAGAGCGGCGGGTGGTACCCCTGCTGATTTCGATGTTTGTGCTGATCAACTACAGCTACTTTATTTTTGGCATGTTTCCCAATCAGCCGATGGTGGCCTGGTGGGGGCATTTGTTTGGCTTTGTACTGGGCATTGGGGCCGCGTATGGGGTGTATCAGAAGCCGGAGCGGCGGCCTTGAGTAGAGCGGCGTCATTCTCGGGATCCATGGGGACAGCGGCCTGGCGCAGCTGGTGAGGATGGGGGCTGCGGTAGGTAAATAGGTTGACCACCGCGATCGCCCCAAAGCCCCAGCCTCGCGCCAGCCCCGCAGGGTGGGGGCGTCTACGCTAGCGTCGGCCCGACTGGGGTTAAGCATAATGATGGCCAGGGTGGGGGCATCGCTCCACCGTCGTCCCAGGCGATAGCGGTAGTGGCCGGTGGGGTCAAAGCTGGCCGCGCTCTCTATGGCCGAGTATTGCAACATTTGTTTACATTGAGAAATGGGGCGCGGTGGTCTAGCCGTGGTGGCGGCGATCGCTGCTCAGCGCCCGGCACTCTACTGGGAGAACGACCGTTTTGACTATTTTCTCAACCTTTAGCCCCTCGGTGCGTACCAATTTGACGGTGCTGTTTGCCGCTGGGCTGTGTTTTTGGGCGGGGCTGGCCGGGCTGTTGCCCACCCTGCCTCTATTTATTGAAACCCTGGGCGGCAGCGGTCAGCAGATTGGCATTGTGATGGCGTCGTTTGCGATTGGGCTGCTGGTGGCACGGCCCTACCTGTCGCGGCTGGCCGACGAGCGTGGTCGCAAGGTGGTCATGATAGTGGGGCTGAGCGCGATCGCGATCGCCCCCTTTGGCTACCTGCTGGTGCTGTTTCTGCCCCGTGTGATCGTGCCCCTGGCGCTGGGAAGCTATACCCTCACCCTCGACACCTCAATTTTGGCCCTGATCGGCATTCGCGCTTTCCACGGGCTGAGTATTGCCGCCTTTGTAGTGGCCTACAGCGCTCTGGTGCTCGATCTGGCCCCCCCGGCCAACCGGGGCGAGCTGATTGGCTATATGACCTTGGTCAACCCAATTGGCCTGGCCCTTGGCCCTGCCCTGGGCGGCTTTCTCTACGAGGCCACCGGGTTCACCGTGGCGTTTTTGGTGATGGGGCTGCTGGGGATTGTCGGACTCATTCTGGTGGTGCAGCTACATGAGCCCTACCAACCCCGCCCCGCGACCGAGGGGGCTGGGGCCGAAAAATTTTGGGGCCAGTTATGGACCGGGCGGGTGCGAACGCCAGCGATGATTTTGCTGCTGGTGGGGCTGGCCTTTGGCACCATCAGCACCTTTGTGCCCCTGTACGTGCGCGAGGCGGGGTTGGCCCTCAACGTTGGGCTAATCTACAGCGCCTCGGCCTTGGCAAGCTTTACGTCGCGGCTGGTGGCGGGGCGAGCCAGCGATCGCTACGGGCGGGGGCGATTCATTACCGCTAGCCTGCTGCTCTACAGTGTGGCCATGGGGATATTTTGGCTGGCGCGCAGCGCGCCGATGTTTTTGCTGGCCGGGTTTATTCAGGGATTTGCTGCCGGCACCCTGATTCCGATGATTGCGGCGCTGATGGGCGATCGCTCAACGGCCAGCGATCGCGGTCGCACCTTTGGTTTGGCCATGGTCGGCTTCGACGTGGGTATCGCCCTGGCTGGCCCCATCTTTGGCACCATTGCTGACCAGCTGGGCTACCGGGGCATCTTTGGGCTGGCGGGCATCATGACCGCTGTAGGGCTGTTGATTTTTGCCACCGCCAACAGCAAAGACCTCCGCCACTCGCTGCGGTTTGCCCTTGGCCATGGCCGCGATGTCTATGCCGTAGGCCTGCCCAATCATCGATCGGGCAGGCCTGGATAGCGAGACTATTCGTAAAACGGGCGAGGAGGGATTCGAACCCCCGACACCGTGGTCCGTAGCCACGTGCTCTAGTCCACTGAGCTACACGCCCCTGTGCAGGCTTCCTATACTAACATGATCGTTTGCCAAAATTGTACCCATGCCAAATAATCCTTCTGGTTTTCCGACTGGAGCCGATCTGACCCACCTCGATGCCCAGGGGCAGGCCCATATGGTAGACGTAGCGGCCAAACCTCAAACGGTGCGGCAGGCTGTTGCCGAGGCTGTGGTCGTCATGCAGCCCCAAACCCTGGCCACCATTGAAGCGGGCAACGCTCCCAAGGGCGACGTGCTCAGCACCGCGCGCATTGCGGGCATTATGGCTGCCAAGCAAACCGCCCACCTGATTCCCCTCTGTCACCCGCTGCCGATTCAAAAGGTGGAGGTGCAGATTACCCCTGATCCCCAACTGCCCGGCTACCGCATCCAGACCACGGTTAAAATCAAAGCCGAAACCGGCGTCGAAATGGAGGCCCTCACCGCTGCCAGTGTCGCGGCTCTCACCCTTTATGACATGGCCAAGGGCCTGGAGAAATCGATTGAAATTTGCTCTGTTCGTCTGCTGAGCAAAACCGGCGGCAAGTCGGGCGACTATCGGGTCGAAGGGAATTAGGCTTGGACTTGTTTTGAGAGACCCTTTCGGTGGGTTACTCTGACGCTAACCCATCCTACGGCAGAGCAGGTGATTCAGGAGTTTTATCAGTTAACCAGCCACTGCACTGGGGTTGTTAGTCTAGAGTGCGACTCTGATGCGCTGCCATCTGCTGGCGAATGGCTGCCTGAAGGTTGCGGTCAAAGTTTGGATCGTCCACTGTTGTGATCACCGGACGGGAACGCTCTCTTCGCCTGGCTAAGTAAGCCTGGAAAGCCTCGCTATCATCTCGATGGGTTAAAAAATAACGTCTTAGCTCTTGGTAAGACATGGCTGCATAGTTGATTGAACTCATCACAGCACCTCCCCATTTGGAGTCACTTCAAACTCAATTTCTTCGTTTTGCCCTGCCAGCACAAACAAATTCTGGGTTCGACCGTCGATACAGACGAGATGAATAGGCTGTAACATTCGGTACGTCAAGTGATAACTAATTCGATACAAACACCCCAGCTGACTATCGGTAGGCATCAACCAAAGCGCTTAACGAAGATTGTCTTAGTATAACTTGGCTGAGAATTGAGTCAGCCGCATTCGGGTTGGTTACCAATGGCGATCGCGCTTATCACTGATTTTGGCAGCCAAGACAGCTATGTGGGCGTCATGAAGGGGGTGATGGCCGGTATATGCCCCACCGCCCAAACGATTGATATTACCCACGACCTACCGCCGCAGGATCTCTACGCGGCGCGGTTTACGGTGCTGAGTGTCTATCCCTACCTGCCGCCGGGTACGGTTTATCTGGTGGTGGTGGATCCGGGAGTGGGCACGGCTCGGCGGGCGATCGCGGTGCAGACCCGGCAGGGGTTTTTCGTCGGCCCCGACAACGGCGTACTCAGCAGTGTTTTCGATCGCGAACCCGTTCTGAACGCTGTAGAACTGGATAATAGTGACTACTGGCGATCGCCCCAGCCCATCGCCACCTTTCACGGACGCGACATCTTTGCCCCAGCGGCGGCCCACCTGGCCAACGGCGTGCCCATCGATCGGCTGGGGTCGGCCCTTGATCCTCAGTCTCTGATCACACTGCCGCTCACGGCTCCAGTCGTCACCGAAACCGGTTGGCAAGGCGTGGTGCAGTACATCGATCGCTTTGGCAATGCCGCCACCACTATCCCCGCCAGCGCCGTAAAATCCGCCGACTGGACCCTGACCGTGGGAGAAACCACCCTACCGAGCGCCACAACCTACGGTGAGGTGCCCCCTGGCCAGGGTTTGGCTCTGGTAGGCAGCCACGGATTTGTCGAAATTGCGGTCAACCAGGGCAGCGCCAAAGCGCGGTTTGGGCTGGCGGTAGGCGATCGCGTTTCCATCACCCATTCATGCAATTGAAAGGTAAACACCTCACATCCACCCATCCACCCATCCACTCCCCATCACCCCTCGACCGGACGCCCCCGCAGCGACCCCTGCCCCTTGTCCTCCGCTGTTGCCAGGGTTGTAGCCACCCAGGCCCGGTAGTCTTCGACGAGCTGGCGCTCGATGCGGTGTTTAATGGTGCTGAGAATGCCGCTTAAAAACGCTTTGCCGGTGCGATCGAGTACCGAATTCGGCATGTAGCGAATCGGTGGCGGCAGTTCTAGCTGAATTTGCAGGTCGGCCTGGCCCTGAAGCTCGGTATGGCTTGAATCGCGACGAGGGGTCAGGGTGCCCTGCAGCGCCATACCAAACGAGTCATTTACAAAGCTCAGATAGTTAGGCCC
>JBARVK010000456.1:0-6443 GCA_049646225.1 Nodosilinea sp. | reverse complement strand
AATTGCACATTGGCACAGCTGT
This sequence comes from Nodosilinea sp., assembly GCA_049646225.1. Lineage (GTDB taxonomy): Bacteria > Cyanobacteriota > Cyanobacteriia > Phormidesmidales > Phormidesmidaceae > Nodosilinea. The sequence goes on along the minus strand of JBARVK010000456.1, from coordinate 6,421 downwards.
AAAGCTTACTGGCACAGCAGTGAAGCTTATTGCACCTTCAATTGATTAATTGCAGCCCTCAATTCATTAAACTGGCACAACAGTAAAGCTTACTCATGTGCCAGTTTATTAGTTGCAGCCCTCAATTCATTAAACTGGCATAGCAGTAAAGCGTATTGGCATAGCAGTAAAGCGTATTGCGCCTTCAATTATTTAATTGCAGCCCTCAATCATTAAACTGGCACAGCAGTGTGGGGATTTCTGGGTTCCGCTAGCGCTTTAGCCAGCCTACTGGCGCTGGTTCAGGGGCGATCGCCCCTAGCCCGGATTATTCATAAAATCGGCAATCAGCGACTGTCATTCCCGTAGCAACGGGAATCCATGGGAGGCAACTTACTCCCGAGTGGATTCCCGCCTACGCGGGAACGACGGGCCTTGCGCTCGGCTCATGAATAATGGAGGTTAGCGCACTCAATAGCGGGGTCACTCTACCAGGCGCTGAAACTGGGGATGGTCACGCACCCCGTCAAAGTGGGCGTCAATTTGCACCATCACTTTGTAGACGTAGGGGCTGAGGACAAAGGTGCGGTAGAGGTTTTTGAGGGTGTTTTCAATATTGCCCACCATGGCATAGGCGCGGGCTTTGCCGTACCAGGCGTTGGGATTGTCGGCCTGGTGGCTGAGGGAGGTGTCAAAGCTGGCGATCGCCTCGCTGTAGCGCCCCATTTGAATCAGTACCGTGCCTCGCTGGTTCCAGATGTAGTGGGCATTGGGCCGCTGATCGAGGGCCAGCTGTAGCACCCGCAGAGCGTCGTCGTAGCGGTGCAGTCCGCACAAAGCTACGGCCTGGTTGTAGCGGGCGCGGTGGTCTTGGGGGTTGAGCTTAAGGCTACGCTCAAAGCTGTGGACAGCGTCGCGGTAGCGGCGCAGCTGATTTTGGGCGGTACCCAGGTTGTACCAGGCCTTGTTGTCGTCGGGGCTGAGCTTAACCGCCCGCTCTAGATGGGTCACAGCCTCTTCAAAATGACTCAGCTTCGCCAGGGCGTGGCCCTTGCCGTGCCAGGCAAGACCATAGTGGGGGGATCGGGCAATGGCTTGATTAAAGCTGTTAACCGATGCCTCAAACTGTTTAAGGGCGGCCAAACAAAACCCGTGCAGTGTCCAGACCTCATAGTCGTCCTGGTTGAGGCTAAGCGCTGACTCAAACCGCGAGAGCGCCTCACTGTGGCGACCGATGGCGTACAGAGCATCTCCCTGGCCCCGCAGCAGTTTTGCGCGGGTGAGTTCAGACGGAACGATGTCGGAGCTAGCAGACATAAAGGGCAATCAGAGGCGGTATGGACAGAGGCTAGCCGGCTTTTCCCAGCGTGCCCATTTCTGCAGGGGCGATCGCTAGGGTCTGGGCGCTTTGAGGCGACTTTAACGCATAGACCACTGCTCCGCTAAACCCGCCGGGGCAAAGGCCGATGCCAACCTGTAACTATTAGTAGACTAAGCTACTTGTGCCGGATGTACTCATACAAATCGATATAGGCCTGCCCCGGATGGTTCCAGGAAAAGTCGTACTGCATCCCCTGCTGGGCAATTTGCTTAAAGATATCGGGAGCCTGGTCCCAAACGTCAAAGGCGCGGTTCATGGCCGACTCCAGGGCCACATTATCGCTCTGGAAGAAGACAAAGCCATTGCGCTCCTCAGGCTCGTGCAGGGTGTCATAATCCCAGTCAAATACGGTATTTACCAAGCCGCCCACGCCTCGCACAATGGGTACTGTGCCGTATTTAAGGCCAATCATTTGGGTCAGGCCGCAGGGCTCAAAATTGCTGGGTACCACAATCATGTCGGCCCCGGCATAGATCAGGTGGGCCAGTTCTTCATTAAAGCTTAGCTCCAGGTGAACATCTGGGTTGTCGTTGAGGAAGGTTTTCTCGTGCCAGAACCAGTCGTTAATGCTTTTTTCGGTGGCTGACCCCAACAGCACAAACTGCGCCCCCCGAGCTAGCGCGTGGTAGATGGCGTGGTGAACCAGATGCACCCCTTTCTGGTCATCGAGGCGACCAATGAAGGCGACCAGGGGCTTGTCGCTCTGGCGCATCAGCAGGCGATCGCGCAGCTCTTTCTTATTGAGCGCCTTGTCTTCGAAGGTGGTAAGGCTGTAGTGATGGGGGATATAGCGATCGCCCTCCGGGTTCCAGACTTCGTAGTCAATGCCGTTGAGAATGCCCGAAAACTTATGCTGGTTGGTGTGCAGCGTATGGCCTAGGCCAAAGCTCTCATTCCCGTGCTGGGCCTCAATGGCGTGGTAGGGCGACACCGTATTGACGTGGTTGGCATAGGTAATGCCCCCTTTCATAAAGTTGATCGAAAAGGGGTTGAAGTTATCGCGCAGGCGATCGTACTGGAAGTAGTACTCCGGTCGGTTGAGTCCGGTCGCTCGCAAAATCTCGGTACCGCCAAACCCCTGGTGCTTAAAGTTGTGGATGGTGTACAGCGTGCGCTGAAACTCCATGCCGTTGTACTTGTAAATTTCAAATAGCATGACTGGAATTAGCCCCGTCTGCCAATCGTGGCAGTGGATCACGTCGGGGCGCTTATTGCTGCGCAGCAAAAATTCCATCGCGGCCTTGCTAAAGAAGGCAAACCGCATCGGGTCGTCGTCGCAGCCGTAGTAGCAGCCCCGATCGAAAAACATCTCCCATGACTTGGGCTCAATAAAGAAGCACAGCCGCCCATACACCCAGCCACAGAGCACATCGCAGCGAATATCGGTACCGAACCAGGGCACCACCAGGTCGCAGTAAGCCTCGTGGAGGCCCCAGATGTGGTCGTACCGCATGCAGTCGTACTTGGGCAGAATGATCTCGACGCAGTGACCCCGGTGTTCTAGCTCGGTGCTCAGGCCGTAGACCACATCACCCAGCCCTCCAGCCTTGATGACAGGGGCGCATTCCGAGGCAATCTGCACGATATACATGGTCTCTCCCCTGTTCATAAAAGTTCAATTTAATGCCCCTATTCAATCAGGATGTTGGGGCAGAGGCAAGGGACCTATGGGGGGAGATGGGGAGGTGAGGGTGATGAGGAGGTGGGGAAGATCGAGGAGGTGGGGAAGGTGAGGAATTCAACATTTCACCCCAACACCCCAACACCCCATCACCCCTCTCCCACTCCGCCTTCAGCCTTCATCTGCTCCAGGGCTTGCCAACGGGTTTCGAGTTCTTCGCGCTCCTGCTTGAGGCTGCGCTCTAGCTCTTGAATTTCATCGCGGCGGGCGGCGGTTTCGAGGGCGCGGCGATCGACCTCCTGGCTTTTGAGGGTCAGCGACTGCCGCCAGCGCTCCGCGCGCTCAATTTCTTGTTCTAGAGCTTCGGGGGTAACGCCGTAGGCCAGGTAGTGTTCGACTAGGTTCAGCACCCAGGCGGTAGCATCTTGCACAGACACAATCTGATTGAGGTTGTCTAGCTCGATCAGCACCAGGTTGCCCTCCTGAAAGGCGAGCAGGCGTGTGGTTTCAACGATGCGTTCTGCCGATAGTAGAGTCCATGTCGAGCTAGAGGTCTGTTCGGCCAGCAGTGAGAGTTCTGCACCGCCCAAAAACGCCTTCTTTTGAACCTTGGCCAGAAATTGCATCAGCTGTCGAATCCGTACCTCTATGGCACGAGTATAGCGGGTGAATTCTAGATTTCAGAGTGAAGCTACATCCGAACCTGTAGGTTGTAGGGCGCTGCGGGCTACTGATCGTAGAAATACTGATTTAGGGTCTTGTCAGCTTAGGATTTTTGTAAACAAATAAGTTATCCCGCCGATGTGCTCACCCTTGTCACTGATTAAAATCGGGTTACTATACATAACGTTATAGTCTTCGGGGCCGTGATTCAGACGACGATCTGCACATCCCGGAGTAGCCACGGTTTGGCCTTTCAGAGTGCATCCCTATGTCTAATCTTGAGCAGACCATCGAGAGAATGTTTGCGGCTCGTCGCCTGACGCGCAACGATCAACAGCAGCTGATGGCGATGTTTTCTCAGCGAGACCTAAGTCCCAATGACGCTGCTCTGATCAATCGGGTGTACGAAGCCCTGAGCCAGGGAAGGTTGCGGGTGGTCGATTAGTTCCATTCCGATGAGCCCGCTTTGGGTAGAGGGCGATCGCAGGGGAGTCAGAAACCCCGTCTGGTCGGCCAGCTCAGCACGTTGAATCAACCCATCGGAACACCCACCGGGTTTTGCTGCTGGGGCTGGGTCCAATTCGCGTTAAGATCGCCACGACGTTAACTAACTACTGTAGGGTCATGGCAGACTCTCCCAATACCTCCCCCGAGAAGCCCAAGAAAAAGATCATCACTGTGGGAGAAAAGAGCGGCGGTGAGCGCAGCACCGGAGAGCGCCGTGAAGGCAATCGCGATGGCAATAAAGGCCGCCGCGGCGGTCGAGGCCGCGATCGCGATGAGCGCGATCGCAAACCCGCTGTTCCCCCCGCCCTGATGCGCGGCCCTAAACCCAAGCCCAAAGCTGAAGACGTGCCTGAGGAAACCGTGGCTGAAGAAGCGGTGACCGAAGAATCTGTCACTGAAGCACCCGTGGCTGAAGAAGCGGTGACTGAAGCAGCCGTGGCCGAAGAGCCCGTGGCTGAAGAGGCGGTGACCGAAGCACCCGTGGCTGAGGCTATCGTCGCTGAAGAGTCCGTCCCTGAGGAACCTGTAGCCAAACAGTCTGTGGCTGAGGCTGCTGTCCCTGAGCCGGTTGCGGCAGAACCGGCTCCTGAGGAAGATAGGGCTGCAGCCGAGCCACCTAGCCCCGAACCGGCGGCTGAAGCAACTTCTGAGGCCACTGACTCCGATTCCGAAGCTACTTCGGCCTAAATAGCTTCAGATGATTGCTCAGAAGCCTCGGTAGCCTGGTCTGCCGGGGCTTCTGCTAATTCTAAGTATTGGCTATCGATCAAAAATCCGCCCTTGTCAAATTTAATGCCCCAGTAGCCGCCAGGTCTGCGGCTTTGAATCACTCCCTCGGCCCCTACGGCCAGAGTATCTGGGGGACGCAGCATGGGCATGGGGTCAGCGGTTTTGAAGTAGGGCGGCGGGGCGATGAGGCGGACGCGATCGCCGATGGTAAAGTCTATGGTCATGGCAACCTCTGAAGCAGGGTAGAACTAAACTCGCAGGCCTAGAGCCTCATCACGGGGGATACGGCTCACAGTCCCTTCAACCGTAGCTTACTCTGGCTAGCTCTATATCTCCGCCCCTGGGCCGAATCAAGCGTCCACAGATAGGCTAGGTGTTGGCGGCTGAGTTAGGTGAGTTGTGAGATTGTCTGGGGCACTGGTTTCGCTAGCGCCGAGGGTGATCAGCGCCGCCTTTTGGGCGTCGGTGAGCCCTGTTGTGCCGGTTATTGTCATGCCCTCGTAGGGGCGGGGCACCCGCAGCGTTTGCGCGTGGCAATAGATAAAACCGTCGGGGGTGGGCTGTTTGCGCCACACCTGAATGGTTTCGTCCTGGCTACAGCTGATCAGGCGATCGCCGTCAGCGCTAAAGGTGATGTAGCGCACCCATTTATCGTGGCCACACAGGGTTTGATGGCAGCGGCGGCTGGGCAGGTGCCAGAGCTTGATGGTGGTGTCGCCGCCGCAGCTGGCCAGCCACTGGCCGTCGGGGCTAAAGACCACGGCCAGCACCAGGCTGGGGTGGGTGCCAATGACGGTGCGGTGGCCCAGTTTGAGATCCCACAGCATGACGTAGCCATTGGAGCCACCGCTGGAGAGAAACCGACCATCGGGGCTAAAGGCCAGCCCCCGCACCCAGCTGCCCTCACAGGGCAGAACTTGCAGACACGTCTGGGTGGCGATATCCCACAGGCGCACGGTTTGATCCTGGCTACCGCTGGCCAGCCGCCGCCCGTCGGGGCTAATTGCCAAGGTCCAAACGCCGCTGGTGTGGTCGGCTAGAACGCCACAGCTAGCTCGGGTTTTGAGATCCCAGAGGCGAATGGTGCCGTCGAGGCTGCCGCTAGCCAGCAGATCTCCCTGGGGGCCAAAGGCCAGCGCCCAGACCTCGTGGCTGTGGTCGGCCCAGGTGGCGTGGCCATCGCTGCTTTGGCTGGCCCACAGGCGTACGGTGCGGTCTTCGCCACCGCTGGCAATCCAGTGGCCGTCGGGGCTAACGGCGACGGCAAATACCCAGCCATCGTGCCCACCTACCGCCTGGGGAGCAGCGGTTTGGTCGATGAGGGGCCACAGGCGCACCTGGCGATCTTGGCCACCGCTGACTAAGTAATCGCCCTGGGGATGTAGCGCTACCGACCAGACGCCGCTGTTGTGGCCGCGCAGCACCCGCAGGGCCTGGTGGGTCTGGCTATCCCAAAGCCGTACCGACTGATCTTCGCTGGCGCTGGCCAGGGTGCAACCGTCAGGACTAAAGGCCACATTTGAGATCCAGCTGCTGTGACC
>JBARVK010000455.1:0-9261 GCA_049646225.1 Nodosilinea sp. | reverse complement strand
CTCCTGGAGCCAGTCGCAGCGGCACCGATGGGGCTACAGGTACTCGTTGCTTGAAAAGGTAGGGAGCTGGGCGGGCGGGGCTATGTCAACCCTTGAGTGTCAGGGATAAAGGCATCAATAACGTTTTAGTTTAAGAATCTGAACCTATGGATCGCTCAAAATGGGTCGCGGTGATTACCGGCGTCATTTCCCTGCTGTTGGCCGTCGGTTATTTGGTATTGGTACAGCTGCTCGACTTCCGCGGCGAGATGGTGCCTGCGCCCCTATCAGTTGCACCGCTGTCCCTGGGTTGGACCGGGCTGGGGAGTTTACTTCAGACCTGACTCTCCTCCTGCTGCTAACCGATCGGTCACGCCCCCACGCTGGATCGGTTAAGCCTAGGTAATGGACACCTCTGTTGGTATTCTAGAATGCGCTTAGGCAGCGTCTATCTAAGATGGGGAGAGGTGGCTTTCTGTTTTACCACCGTTTTACCAATGTAATCATTTTGGCTATGGTGCCGATTCAGCCAATGTCGAGTCTGCTGCCCTTGCCCACCCCAGCTAAATCAGGTGGCTGGCGCTTAACCCCTAAGCGGGCGACGGCGGTTTGGCTCGGTGACGGGCAGCCGCTCGGTGGGGAGGCGGTTACCTGCGGCACTGCTCCGATTTTCTCAAGGCTGTGAATATGGTGAACCAAGCGCTAAGTCAGGAGTTGCTGCAGCCGGAGAAGGCGACCACCTTTGTGGACGTATTGGCCTGGCGGGCGCGGCAGACTCCCCAGGGCATAGCCTATCGGTTTTTGGCTGAAGGTACACCCGAGACGGCTCAAACGATTACTTACAGTGAGCTACAGCAGCGGGCCCAGGCGATCGCGGTGCTGCTGCAAGATCTCAACTGTCAAAGCCAGCCCGTACTGCTGTTGTACCCGGCTGGGCTCGACTACATTGCCGCTTTTTTTGGCTGCCTGTACGCGGGGGCGATCGCGGTGCCAGCCTACCCACCCCGGCCCAACCGATCCCTAGACCGTATTCAGGCCATGGTGCAGGATGCCGGGGCGACGGTGGCGCTAACTGACCAAGCCACCCTGCAAAAGCTAGAGCGACAGCTGGCGGAAACTCCCCAGCTGCGATCGCTTTACTGTCTGAGTACCGATGGTCTGCAATCCGACCTGGCTCAGCAGTGGCACCCCCCCGCCGTCAAAGCCGAAACTCTGGCCCTGCTGCAGTACACCTCAGGCTCCACGGCCCTGCCCAAAGGAGTCATGATCAGCCACGACAACCTGCTGCACAATTCCGACTTGATTAGCCGCTGCTTTGGCAATACCGCCACCAGCCGCGGGGTCTCCTGGCTACCCCCGTACCACGACATGGGCCTGGTGGGCGGTATTTTACAGCCCCTCTACGTGGGGGCAGAAATGACCCTGATGGCACCAGTGTCGTTTTTGCAGCGGCCAGTGCGCTGGCTAGAGGCGATTTCCCACTATCGGGCTACCACCAGCGGCGGCCCCAACTTTGCCTACGATCTCTGCGTTCGCAAAGCCACCGCTGAACACATTGGGGCCCTCGATCTAAGCAGCTGGACCCTGGCGTTTACCGGGGCTGAGCCAATTCACCAAAGCACCCTCAATCAGTTTGCGGCCGCCTTTGCCCCCAGCGACTTTCAGCCAGAGGCGTTTTATCCCTGCTACGGCATGGCCGAAACGACACTGATTATTACCGGCAAGGTGCCGGGGGAGTCGCTGCGCAGTCTACAGGTCAAGGCCGCAGACCTACAGCTCAATCGGGTCACCGTTGTCGATACTCCAACGGATCATGTGTTCCCAACTGCGCCACCAGAGGACGACGGCCTTCGCACCATTGTGGGGTGCGGACAACCGGCGGTCACAGGGCAGGTAGCTATCGTCAACCCAGAAACTCATTGCCCCTGCCCTGAAGATGCGATCGGAGAAATTTGGGTGCGTCAGTCCCGCAGTATAGCCCAGGGCTATTGGCAGCGAGAGGCGGCCACCCAGGACGCCTTTGCCGCCACCCTGGCCCTTACCGGCGAAGGCCCCTTTCTGCGCACAGGCGATCTAGGATTTCTCCACGGGGACGAGCTCTATGTCACTGGTCGGCTCAAAGACCTGATCATCATTCGAGGCCGCAACCACTACCCCCAAGATATTGAGGCCACCGTTGAGCAGGCCCACCCCGATCTGCGCCAGGGGGCCGGGGCCGCCTTTGCCATTACCTACGGCGACGCTGAACATTTGGCGATCGTGCAAGAGCTAGAGCGCAGCGCCCTGCGGCGGGTCAATGCAGAAGAGGTGTTTACCGCTATTCGTCGGGCCGTAGCCCAGCACCACGACTTGCAAATTGGAGCCATTGGCCTGCTCAAAACCAACGCCATGCCCAAAACCTCTAGCGGTAAAATTCAGCGCCATCTCTGCCGCTCTGGGTTTCTCGATGGCCAGCTCGATCTCGTCCACAGCTGGCAAGCTGATACCGCCTCGGCCGTGGCCGATACCGCCCTGGACTGGGCTCAACCCGACGTGTATGGCGCTAGCAATGGGGCCGTTGCCACTGTCGAGGGGCGGCTGATGACCCTCGATCGGCCCCTGGTTTTGCCCAGCGAGACCCAGGCCAAAGCGCTGACGACGCCAAAGGCCATCGAGCAGTGGATGGTGAACTGGCTATCAGCCGCCCTACAGGTGTCAGTCACCTCCCTAGACGTGCGCAAACCGTTTGCTGACCACGGGCTAGATTCTTTAGCCACGGTGGAACTGGCCGAGGCTCTGGAACTGGCCCTGGGGGTGCCGCTATCGCCCACCCTGGCCTACGAGTACCCCACCATTGAAGCGCTTTCGGTCTACCTGGCTGAAACCAAAGACCAAGGGGCCTCAACTGACTCGACCGACGATACCCCTGGTCAGGAGGATGTCGAAGTGACGCAACTCGTCCGAGTATTAGAGCGGCTCTCAGACGCTGAAATTCAAGCCCTGATGGGCACAGAGAGTATCGAATGGAGCTAGAGAGAGAACCTGTGGACGACCTGTCACAGCGAATTGGGCAGCTTTCCCCAGCGCAAAAGCTGCTGCTTCAGGTGCAGCTGGGTAAACGGCGAGGGGTGCCGGAGCCGATCGCCATTGTGGGAGTGGGCTGCCGATTTCCAGGGGCCGACCATGCCCACAGCTATTGGCAGCTGCTGCAGGAGGGCAAAGATGCGGTGCGGGAGGTACCTGCCGATCGCTGGAGTCTGCCTGAGTTTTACGACAGCGACCCCAATCAGCCCGGTAAGCACTACTGTCGCCATGGGGGGTTTTTAGACCACATCGATCAGTTTGAGCCCGAATTTTTCGGAATTGCCCCCCGGGAGGCCGTCTACATTGACCCTCAGCAACGGCTGCTGCTAGAAGTCCTGTGGGAAGCCCTAGAAGATGCGGCCCTGCGCCCCGACCAGCTGAGCGGTACCAAAACCGGCGTATTTGTTGGGGCCTCGACCTTAGATTATGGTCAGCTTTTGCTACAGCAGGCCGATCGCATTGCCCCCTACACCACCACGGGGTTAGCTTCCACCATGTTGGCTAACCGCGTCTCCTACCTGCTAAATTTTCAGGGCCCCAGCCTGACGGTCGATACGGCCTGTTCATCGTCCCTGGTGGCAGTGCAGCTGGCCTGCCAAAGCCTCTGGCAGGGAGAATCTACCCTGGCCCTGGCCGGGGGCGTGAACGTGATGCTGACGCCGTCGCTGACCATTGGCTTTAGCAAGCTCACCGCCCTTTCACCAGACGGTCGCTGTAAGGCTTTTGACGCCGCAGCCAACGGCTTTGTGCGTTCCGAGGGGGCCGGGGTGGTGGTGCTAAAGCCCCTGTCTAAAGCGCTGGCCCAGGGCGATCGCATCTATGCGCTCATTCGCGGCGGCGCGATTAACCAGGATGGCCGCACCAACGGCCTAACGGCCCCCAATCGAGCCGCTCAGGAACGAGTGCTGCGGGAAGCCTACCGCCAGGCCCGAGTTCCACTGGAACAAGTCAGCTACATTGAAGCCCACGGCACCGGCACTCTGCTGGGGGATCCGATTGAGGCTCAGGCGCTGGGCCATGTGTTTAGCCCCAGTCACCCCGCAGAACAGCCAATTCGCCTCGGCTCAGTAAAAAGCAACATTGGCCATACGGAGGCCGCTGCTGGCATTGCCAGTCTGATCAAGGTGGCCCTGAGCCTCAAGCACCAGCAGCTCGTTCCCAGCCTGCATTTCGAAACCCCCAATCCCTACATTCCCTTCGATCGACTGCCCTTGCAGGTGCAGACGGCGCGACAGTCCTGGGACGGGTTTTCTGAGCACACCATTGCCGGGGTAAGCTCCTTTGGCTTTGGCGGTACCAATGCCCACGTTGTTCTACAGGCCCCGCCCCAGCTTCCCCTGGCTGTGCCGGAGGTAGAGCGGCCCTGCCATGTGCTCACCCTTTCAGCCCGCAGTGAACCAGCCTTGCGGGCTTTGGCCCAGCGGTACTTACCTCTGCTGCAGGCCAGCCCCGACAGCGCCCTGGGCGATCTCTGCTTTACCGCTAACACGGGCCGCACCGAATTCAACTATCGGCTGGCTACCACCGCCGCCACCCCTACCGATCTGCACCAGTCCCTGGCAGATTTTGTGGCCGGGCAGGCCCCTGGGGGGCCGTGGCAAACGGCTTTGCCCGGGGCCAGCGATGCCCCGGCTGTGGTGTGGCTGTTTACCGGCCAGGGGTCACAGTACCCCGGCATGGGGCAACAGCTGTATCAGACCCAGCCAGTGTTTCGGGCCACCCTGGAGCGCTGCAATGACATCCTTAAACCCTATTTAGACGCGCCCCTGCTGGAGGTGCTGTATCCCCAGTCGCCGGAGGACACGCGCCTGCACCAGACCGCCTATACCCAACCCGCCCTCTTTGCGCTGGAATATGCCCTGGCAGAGCTTTGGCAGTCGTGGGGGATGCGACCAGCGGCGGTGCTGGGCCACAGCGTCGGCGAATATGTAGCAGCCTGTGTGGCCGGGGTGTTTAGCCTGGAGGATGGTTTAAAGCTGATGGCCCAGCGGGGGCGGCTGATGCAGTCCCTTCCCGAAACCGGCATGATGGCGGCGGTGCTAGCCGATGCGGAAACCGTTGCCAAACTGATCGCCCCCTACCCCGAAACGGTAGCGATCGCCACCCTGAATGGCCCCAAGAACACCGTCATTTCTGGCTTCCGGCAAGATGTCAAAGCCGTTCTTGAGGCCTGTCAGCAGCAGCAGATTCCGGTCACCCCCCTGACGGTGTCTCACGCCTTTCACTCGCCGCTGATGGAGCCGATTCTGAATCTGTTTGAGCATGGGGCGCGTCAAATTGCCTTCCAACCACCTCAGATTCCCATGGTGGCCAACCTCACAGGCACCTTCTTGGCGCCGGGGGAGATTCCCGATGCTGGCTACTGGCGTCATCACGCCCGCGAGGCGGTGCGGTTCGCCGAGGGTATGGCTACCCTGGAGGCCCGGGGCTACACCCATTTTCTAGAAATCGGCCCTCAGCCGGTGCTCTCTCGCCTGGGGCAGCAGTGTGTGCCCCAGCTCGACGGCCAGTGGCTGCCTTCGCTGCGGCGGCAGCGGCCAGACTGGTCGATCGTAAGCGCCAGCCTCAGCCAGCTATATCTAGCAGGGGTGGCAATCGACTGGCAGGGGTTTGACCAACCCTACGGACGGCAAAAGCTATCGTTGCCCACCTACCCCTTTCAGCGCCGATCCTACTGGATTGACTGGGACGTCAGCGATGGGGCGGCCTCTCTGGGGGCGATCGCAAAACCGGATCACCACCCGCTGCTGGGCCGCCAGATCTTCTCCGCTGCCCTAGACGACGGCACCCTGCAGTTTGACATTCAGCTATCGGAGACCGCCCCTGCTTACCTACAGGACCACCGGGTGTTTGACCACACCGTCTTACCCGCCGCCGCCTTTCTAGAGATCGCCCTGGCCGCTGGGGTCGCTCGGTTAGGAACTGACCAGATTGTGATCGACGATCTGGCCCTGGAGCAGGGACTGATACTGGGGCCAGATCCAGTCATTGTGCAGACCCTAGTGCGATCGCTCGATGAGGCTACTGCCCAGGTAGAGATCTTTAGTCGCTCGCCCGGGCCTGACCCAGACGTTGGGGAGAGCCTATGGACCCGCCACGCCACCGGGCGGCTGCTCAAGGCCACAGCAACTGTAGTCAGTGATCCTCTGCCCAAGCCCCGACCTGAGGATGAGGATCTTGACGTTGAGGCCTACTACCACCAGCTCGCCGCCAGCGGTTTGCAGTACGGGCCCGCCTTTCAGGCCATCGATCGCCTCTCTTCCAGTGGTGCGACCGTCTGGGCCAGCATTCAGCGGCCCGCCGCAGTTCCTACAGGGCCTGACTACTGGCTGCACCCAGTGCTGCTCGACGCTTGTTTCCAGGCGGTGGGGGCGCTGCTGCTCGATCAGTCGGCCGATCAGACCTATCTGCCCCTGGGGGTGACCCGCCTGCGGCTGCTGTCTAAAGCTACAGATCGGCTGACCGTTTGGGTCAAGCAGCTGACGCCCCGCGGCCAAACCCTCGACCTGCTGACGGCAGATTTGACCCTATACAGTGACGCGGGGCAGCCGGTAGCTGAGGTAGAAGGGCTACTGCTGCGGCGCACCAGCCGCGATCGCCTGCTGCTGCATCTACAGCCCGATAGTAGCCAGTACTGCTACACCCTGGCCTGGCGACCCCAGTCCCCCACCCCCGTCTCCCAAAGCACTGATTTAAGTGGCAACTGGCTGGTGCTAGCGGCGGATAGCGCCACCGCCGAACGGGCCGCGAACCTGATCGCCAAGGATGGCGGTCACTGTATTGGGGTCGAGATCGGAGCGGAGTATGACCAGCAATCCGCCGATCGCTTTACCGTGAATCCGGGCCAAGTCGAGGACTTTCGCCAGCTGTTTCAGGCCCTAGGCGATCGCCCCCTAAAGGGCATTGTGCATCTGGCTAGCCTATCGCCCCAGGCGGCGCTGATCGAGACCGAAGCCGATCTCGACGCCAGCCAGCAGTTGATCTGTGCCAGCACGCTGCATCTGCTGCAAGGGCTCATCGCCAGTCGCCCGTCCCCCATGCCCCGTCTGTGGCTGGTGACCCAGCAGGCCCAGACGGTTTTACCCAGCGATGAACCGCTGGTAGCGCCCGCTGCTCTGTGGGGTCTGGGACGGACGATCGCCCTAGAGCATCCCGAACTGCACTGCGTCAGGGTAGACCTGGCCTCAGCCGAAGCGTTTGCCGACCTGGGTCAAGCCCTTAAAACCACAACCGATGATGAAGACCAGATCGCCTTCCGCCAGCAGCAGCGCTACGTCCTGCGCCTAGAGCGGTTCGCGGTGCCCACTGCGGGGGGCACTGCGGATCGTCTCGCTAAACCTGCGGCGGTACAGTTGCAGTCCTCTGGCAGCGGTATTTTAGACGACCTCACCCTAGTGCCCATCCCTCGCCAGACGCCAGGCCCCGGACAGGTGGAAATTCGGGTACGAGCGACCGGCCTGAACTTTCGCGATGTGCTAAACGCCCTGGGCATGCTCAAGCCGTACATGGCTGAGCTGGGCCTAGAAGGCACCGACGTGCCCTTCGGCGGGGAATGCAGTGGCGAGGTGGTGGCCGTCGGCCCTGGGGTCACTCATCTGGCGGTGGGGGATGGAGCGATCGCCGCCCTGGCAATCGGCAGCCTCAGCAGCTACGTCACCGTACCCGCCGATCTGGTGGTGCCCAAGCCCGACGGCCTTAGCTTTGAGGCCGCCGCCACCGTCTCCACGGCGTTTCTCACCGCCTACTACGGCCTCTGCCATCTGGCCCAGCTGCAGCCCGGCGAGCGGGTGCTGATTCATGCCGCCGCCGGGGGTGTGGGTCAGGCGGCGGTGCAGATTGCCCAGTGGCGGGGTGCCGAGGTCTATGGCACGGCCAGCCCGCCTAAATGGGAGGCGCTCAAGGCGATGGGGGTGCAGGGGGTGATGAACTCCCGCAGCCTAGACTTTGCCGACGACCTGATGCGGCTCACCCAGGGCCGAGGGGTCGATGTGGTGCTGAACAGCCTGACCGGCGATTTCATTACCAAAAGCCTGTCTGGGCTGGCTCCCCAGGGGCGCTTTGTCGAAATCGGTAAAATCGGCATTTGGAATCCAGCTCAGATGGCCGCCGAGCGTTCTGACGTGGCCTATTTCCCCTTTGACCTGCTAGAGGTGGCCCAGAGCGATCCAGCCCTGGTGACCGCCATGCTCCAGGCGATCATGGCGGAGTTTCGCCAGGGCAATTTTCGGCCTCTGCCCTACCAGAGCTTCCCCCTGAGCCAGTCCGTAGACGCCTTTCGCTACATGGCCCAGGCCAAACACATCGGCAAAGTGGTGATCGCTCAGACCGCCGAGGTGACTGACCGTGACGACAACGACGCGGCAGCGGTAACCATTCGCCCAGACGCCACTTACCTAATTACCGGCGGGTTGGGGGCCCTAGGGTTAGAAGTCGCCCGCTGGCTTGGAGAGCAAGGGGCGGGGACAATCGTTCTGACCAGCCGTCGGAGCCAGCCGAATGCGGCGGCAACAGCCCAGATTGCGGCCCTGGCCGAGCAGGGAATCGATCTGAGGGTGATGGCGGTAGATGTCGCCATTGGCCATCAGGTTGAGCAGCTGTTAGCCCAGATTCAGGCCGACCTGCCTCCCCTGGCGGGCATTGTCCATACTGCCGGTATGCTGCAGGATGGACTGCTGCTGCAACAGAGCTGGCCGCAGTTTCAGGCGGTCATGGCCCCCAAGGTCAACGGCAGCTGGCATCTGCACCGGTGCAGCCATCAGCTGTCCCTCGACTTTTTTGTAGGTTTTTCATCCATTGCTTCGGTGCTGGGTTCTCCAGGCCAGGGCAACTACGCAGCCGCCAACGGCTTTATGGATGGGCTAATGCAGTTTCGTCGGGCTCGGGGGCTACCCGGTCTGAGCCTGAACTGGGGCCCCTGGGGCGAAGTGGGGATGGCGGCTCGCCTGGATGCCGCCAGTCAAGCTCGGATGGCAGCCCAGGGGATTGAGCCGCTGACGCCGGGCCAGGGATTGCTAGCGCTGGAGGCCCTGTTGGGGGTGCCAGCAGCCCAGGTGGCGGTGCTAAACGTAACCTGGTCACGGTTCTTAACGCAGCTGCCAGTGGGAATCTCGCTGCCGCTGCTGCGGGCCTTTGCCCCTCGCTCCGCCGATCCCAAACCAGCCCCGTCGGGATTGCTCCAGCAGATCGGCGGTTTGCCCCAAAAAGAACGGTCCCAGGCCC
>JBARVK010000454.1:0-6252 GCA_049646225.1 Nodosilinea sp. | reverse complement strand
GATCTGGGGTGCATTCCTGGGCGGACCCGATATGAAATGCTGTACCGCGGCGATCGCAACCTAGAAACTGTCCTACAGTGGGCTATGGACCTGCTTACCGTCCCGGAGACTGCCGTTGCCCAAGCTCAACTGTGCCCAGCCGCCCCTGAATTTTATTCCGCCCCGCTACAAACCCTGGGTGGTGCAGGGCTGCTATATCGTTCTGCCTCTGATGCTACGACTGCGGCTACGGCCCTGGCTGCCTGCGGGTATTTGGCCTGTAACCTGCGACAACCCTGAGGTGCTGGCGGAGTGTTTTCGCCAGTTTCAGGCGGGCAACATTCGGCTTCTGCTGGCCTTTCGCCACAGCCAGGTAGACGACCCCCTTTGTCTGTCGTACCTGTTTTCGCGACTGGTGCCTCGGGCCGCTCGCCAAAAAGGGTTTCGCCTCCGGCGTCCACTGCACAGTTTTTTTATGTACGACCGGGGTATGCCGCTGTGGGCCGGTCGGTGGCTGGGCTGGTTTTTTGCGGCGATCGGCGGCATTCCGGTGCATCGGGGGCGCAGGCTCGACCTGAAGGCGCTGAAGGCGGTGCGCGAGCAGATTCTAACGGCCCCGCTGCCGGTCACCATTGCTCCAGAGGGTGCCACTAACGGCCACGGCGAAATCATTAGCGATCTGGAGCCAGGTACGGCTCAGCTGGCCTTTTGGGCCGTGGAAGACCTGCAAAAAGCCGGTCGACCTGAGCAGGTGCAGCTGCTGCCGGTGGGGCTACGCTACGTTTATCCCCGACCCGACTGGGCTGCCCTCAACCGGCTGCTGGCCCAGCTTGAGGCCGACTGTGGCCTGCCGGTGCAGTTGTTCAGCGATCCGACGGCGATCGACCCAGCGGACTACTATCCTCGCTTGCTGGGGCTAGGGCAGCACCTGCTGACTCGCCTGGAGCAGTTTTACCAGCGGTTTTACGGTATAACGTCAGCCGCCCCTCAGACCGAGGCTGCCGAGTCGCCCCAGTCTGACCCGTCAGCCGACCTAGGCCAGCGGTTGAGCCATTTGCTAGACGGGGCGCTGGCGATCGGGGAACGGTTCTTTGGTGTGCCCAGTACCGGCACGCTGGTCACTCGCTGCCGTCGCCTAGAGGAAGCCGGATGGAGCTATATCTATCGCGAAGATATTGCGGAGCTGGACCAGATCTCGCCCTTCGATCGCGGGCTGATCGACTGGATAGCGCAGCAGGCCACCCTGCAAATGCAGCACATGCGCCTGGCGGAGAGCTTTGTGGCAGTGTCGGGCCACTACGTGAGAGACAAGCCCAGCTTTGAGCGTTTTGCCGAAACCACGCTAATTCTCTTTGACCTGGTGGAGCGGGTGAAGGGCACGCGGGTGCCCAAACGGCCCCAGCTAGGGACACGCCAGGCGGTGATTACCCTGGGGGAGCCGCTCAACATCAGCGATCGCTGGCCCGACTATGCCCAGTCGCGGCGAGCGGCGAAGGCGGCGGTGGACGGGCTGACCCAGGATATTCAGACCGCTTTAGAGGCGCTGGTTGAGGCCGTTGATGAACCGTCGACTCCCTAATCGACTGGTTGGTCTGGGGGCGTGGCCCCTGGCGGCCTACCTGGTCAGGGCCTAAGCTCTGTTGGGGAAACCAAGGTTTGCTGTAGTTCACAGGGGTACACCTCTCTTGACCGCCCTACCGTCAGAAACCCGCCAAAATGCCCTGGTCGTCGGGGCTAGCCAGGGTATTGGCCTCGGCTTTGTACAGCAGCTGCTCGCTGACGATCGCTTCGAGGCGGTGTACGGCACCTACCGCCGCCCCGAGGCGGCCCTGGAACTGCTGGCGCTGGCCGAGCGGTTTCCCCGGCTGGTCTGCCTGCCCGTGGATGTGACCGAGGAAGAGACCATTGCGAGGGCGATCGCCGCCATTCAGGCCTGCACACCCCGGCTGCACCGGGTAGTGTACTGCGTTGGAGTCCTCCACGACGGTGACTTTCAGCCCGAGAAAAGCCTGCGGCAGATTACCAGCGAAAACCTGGTGCGATCGTTCCAGACCAATGCCGTAGGGGCGGTGCTGTTGACCAAGCACCTGTTGCCCCTGCTCAAGCATGACCAGCCCAGTCTGCTGGCGGCAATTTCGGCCAAGGTGGGCAGCATTGGCGACAACGGTTTGGGCGGCTGGTACGGCTACCGGGCCTCGAAGGCCGCGCTGAACATGCTGATTAAAACCGCCTCCCTAGAGTACGCCCGCCGCAGCCCCAATACCATTCTGGCCTTGCTCCATCCCGGCACCACCGACACGCGCCTGTCGGAACCCTTTCAGCGCGGCGTGCCGCCGGAGAAGCTATTCTCGGTAGAGCGGACGGTGGCCCAGCTGATGGCGGTGATGGACGGGCTTACCCCCGCCGACAGCGGCGGCTTCTTTAGCTGGGACGGCACGCGATTGCCCTGGTAGGGACAATTTTGGATTTTGGATTGGCGCTAGGGTTGTTGCCAGGTGGCCCTGGGGCTATTCTGAGGCCAAGGGCCACCTGGCCATTCATGAGCATCGGTGAGGGAATCGGGATGGATGGAATCGGGATGGATGGAAGCATGATGAATTGGCAGCTGCTAGAGAGCATTGGCCTGGGACTGGGACTGGGGGTAGCCGCTGGGTTCCGGGTGGTGGTGCCCTTTTGGGTGCTGAGCGCTGCCGCCCTGTTTGGTCACGTTGAGCTGGTCGAGAACCTGACCTGGCTGGGCCATACCTCGGTCTTTGTTGGCCTGTCTATTGCTCTGGTGATTGAAATTGCCGCCTACAGCGTGCCCTGGCTCGACAATGTGATCGATACCGTGGCGCTGCCAATTGCGGCGGTGGCGGGTACGCTGCTGATGGCGATCGCCGCCAATCAGCTTGACCCTTTCGCCCAGTGGAGCGTGGCGATCGTAGCCGGGGGAGGCGCTGCCGCTACGGTCAAGGGGCTCAATGGGCTGACCCGCCTGGTGTCTACGGCCACCACCGGCGGGGCCACTAACCTAATTATTGCCGGGGTAGAGCTGGTGGGGGCGATCGCGATCTCTGTCTTTGCCCTGGTGGCCCCCATCGTTATGTTTGTGCTGGTGCTGGCGTTCTTTATTTTGCTGGTGCGCTTTGCGTTCAAAGCCTTTTATCGCGCCAAGCAACCGGCCCCCGACGGCGAATAACCTATCGAGCCAGCTTGGCCTCCGCGTGAATGGCCAGGGCGGTCATTTCGGGTAGGGTGGTGGTAAACTGCCCGGCTCGATTGACCAAAATAACCTCGGCGTCATTGGTGCAGGCTTGTTTGTCTGCCGTTAGTCCCCCCTGTACTACGTTGCAGTAGCGCCCCTGGGGCAGCTGAGTGTGAAACGTATGGGTGAGCGTCGCTGTTTCGCGATTGATGGCGACAAACCCCAGGTCGCCGCGGCCAAAGGCAATTTGGTTAGCGTTGTTGCTCCACCAGTCGGTGACTGTGGGCACGGCCTGAGTGGCATTGCGAAAGCCCACCATACCAACCATGGCGGGCCAGCGATGCTCGCAAACCCACGCCTCAAAACAGCTGGGTTCTCCGTTCTGGTAGACCGGTCGGGTGCTGCCATTGGCGTAGGTTGGTGGCCCCTGTTCGGGGTTGGTAAAGGCAAAGCTTGACATTACCTGGGGCTTACCGTAAGGAAACGCCAGCATAAAGACGTTGGCCAGGCTGTAGAGATCGCCGTTTTTGTAGGTGAGGTAGTCGCCTCCGCCGCCGTGACCCCGCTGCTTGTCGTGGTTATCAATAAACACGACTGACTGATTAGAGGGTGCTAGGCCCCAGCCCTCGCCCAGGGTTTGCAGATGGGCCAGGGTTTGCCCCTCTAGCCCCAAAAAAGCGAGGCCCACAAAGCGGCCGTACTTAAAGTCGAGCACGTTGCCGCTGGCGTAGTAGTCCTGCTTGCGAATGGCCTCGGTGCCGGGGTCAATCACCTCTTGATAGATGTAGAGCGCGATTTCAGGATGGCGATCGCGCAGCTGCGCCAAAATCTCTCCCAGTTCTTCGCTGCGAATGTGCTTGGCCGCATCGATGCGGAAGCCCGCCACGCCCATGTCGACTAGCTCGCTCATGTAGTCGACCAGGGTCGTCTGCACCGCCGCCGTACTGGTGTCGAGGTCGGCTAGCCCCACCAGCTCGCACTGGGTCACGTTTTCGGCATTGCTGTAGTCAATGACCGGCTGGTGGCAGTTGTTAAAGTCTTCGGGTTCGTAGAGGCCAGGGTAGTCGTACTTGGTGAATCGGGTGCCGGCGCTGCCTACGCCGCTGTCAAACCCCGCCATGTGGTTAATTACGGCGTCGGCGTAGATGGCGACCCCCGCCCTGTGACAGCGATCGATCATGTCCTGCAGCTCGGCCCGACTGCCGCTGCGGCTTTCCAGGCGATAGCTGATCGGCTGGTACCGTTGCCACCAGGGATAGCCGTAATCGGGCAGCACGATGTGTTCCTGGGGCGGGGAAATTTGTACCGCCTGGTAGCCATTGGGGCCGAGGTAGGTTTCGCACTCGGTGGCGATATCGCCCCAGGTCCATTCAAACAGGTGCACCAGGGTAGTCGGTGGGGGTGGCTTAACCGGAGTCTGAGAACCAGACAGGTTGAAGGATAAAGCCGGCACCAGAGCGAGGGGGTGCAGCAGAACCACCAGGCCCGCCAGCCCGCTGGCAGAAAGAGCACTTATGACGATTTTCCACATGGATTTGTTAAGCTAAAACCGTATAAAAACCAACATTTTTGGACCGCAAGCGGGTCTCAGTCATGGCTATCATGCACCTTTAGCCAGTAAAAATAACTCCTCGCTCCGAGTTCGCCAACCGACCCGGTGAAGATTGCCAGAATCTGAAGGCTGACCGTAACCCAAAGCCTGAATTTAGGCTTCTCAGAAGCCATGGCATCTCGGCGGATGCTCTAAAAACTCGCTTGGCTGCCCTCGACGCCGCCGTTAGCATCGTTGAGCAGCCGATTAGCCAGGACGCCGAGTAGGAAAAGGTGAGGAGGGTGGGGGGATGAGAAAGATTGAGGGATGAGAAAGATTGAGGGATGAGAAAGATTGAGGGATGAGGAGTTCACACAATCTAAAATCTAAAATCCAAAACCCCTCACCCCCCCCCTCACCCCTCATGTCCCCATCTTCTCAACCGATCGCAGGATTTTGAGCCTGAGCTAGGCAAACTACACTTTTTTTTGCTCCGTTCCCCTAGGATATGACCTTAGCGGTGAGGTGACTGTTGACCCTGCCGCCTGTTGTCTTTCGGCTGGGTTGCCCCACTGGTTATGCCTGAATCTCCTTTGTCTATGTCTACGGTCTCCCCGGCGGCGGGAGCCGTGCCGCTGATTCAGCCGATTGGGGTAAAAGCCATCTATGGCCTGACGCTTCAGGGCGACCAGCTGCTAGCTGTCGACCCCTTTCGGGGCTACCTGCTGCGCCTCGACCCTAAAACCGACCAGGTTGAAATTCTCAACTCTGCCCAGGCCGAGGCGTTTTATGGGGCTACGGGCGTCGCCTGCTGGCAAGATCAGCTGTGGTTTTGCCGCGATCATACCGTTTACACCACTCCCCTCAGTGAGATTCAACCCGCTCCATTGCTTACGCTGCCCTACTCTGCTGACGGAGTGGCCGTGTGGGAAAACACCCTCTACATTAGCTGCAAAAAAGGGGGGTGCATTTTCGTCTGCGATCGCAGCTCAGGGCAGCGCATTACCCAGTTCCCGGCTCCCGGTATTGGCATTGAAAATATCTCTGTCTGGGGCAACTACCTGTGGGCGTGCGATCAGATCGAGCAAACCGTCTACTGCCTCGATCGCGCCACCGGAGAGCTGGTGGTTAAAATGCTCACCCCCTTTGCCACCCCCACCGGGCTGGCGGTGCCGCCCCACACCACCCCCGAGAGCGGCACGATCTGGGTGGCCTATACCAACGAAGAACCCTACGTGCGCGAAGACCCCAACGGGGCCGAGCCCTACGTGCTCACCTTCCGCGATCGCACCTTGATCCACCCCCTCACCTACCGCTGGGACAAAGCCGCTAACTACTGTCGCACCAACGGCTACCTGGTCGAGATGACCTACGTCGAAGAAATCGATACCCTTGAAGACGCCATGCCGCTCGAAAACATCGAGTGGCGGATCGCCTTTCCCACCAGCACCGATCGCCAGCGAGTGAAGTCGGTTGAGCCGGTGGGGTTGCCCTTCACTGAAGTACAGCAGATGGGCGAGCGAGTCGCTAGCTTTAAGTTCGATCGCCTCGACCC
>JBARVK010000453.1:0-10729 GCA_049646225.1 Nodosilinea sp. | reverse complement strand
GCCTGGGGATAGCCGCCCCAGGCGAGACTGTGTACATCGCTCAGTCGCTGGAGCATCGCGCTAGCCTCGGTTTGTTCTGGAGGCGACAAAAAGTCGGTGACGACAACCTCCCAGGTTTTAATCGCCTGGTCGGCCTGGTCTAAAATTTGGGCCAGGCAGGTGGGGTTTTCGGCTGATTTGAGTAGATCATCCTTGGGCAGCATGGGCAGCGGTTAGTTAAACAGGTTAGCTCCAGTGGCCTTAAATTTCGTTCGGCCACTGGAGTCGTATCTGACTTTACCTTACCGAGTTGAGCCACCGATGGCATCTTCAGAACCCTGAGTTTCTGAAGATGCTGAGCATCGACACCGCGCGCGCGCCCTAGTGTCTTAATCCACCGTTAGTTAGCTATGGCATCCGTGACCTCTCGACGCTTGGCATAGATGCTCTTTAAGTGACGTTTTACCGTATTGATGGTGATATATAACTCCTTAGCAATGTCTTCGTAGCTGCGGTTGGCCCGCCGCAGGATCCATACGGCTCGTTCCCGGGGGGTGAGGTTGTACTGCACGGCCTCCAGTAGAGCAGAGGATTGGGCTGAGCGGGTTTTGTTTTCGAGGGAAACCAGCAGGTAAGAGCCAGGCGTAGCTGGAAAATCAAGCCACTGCATCCGGGCCCGAATTTGGTATCCAGACTGAGAGGTCAGTTCCTGAGTTAGCACCAGAGGAATTTCGGGATCGAGCTCGCGGCTCTCCAAGAGGTACCTGGCCATGGTTTTGAGGCAAGCCGGTAGAGACGTAGGGCCTTGGTCATCGCTCAGGTCGCGGCAAAGGGCTCTGCCCTTTTGGTTGCTGTGCACACAGGTGCCAGCTTCAGACAGCACCAAAATGCCATCTACAAAGCCTTCTAGGACGGCGCTGAGCAAGGGAAAGTCAACAGTCTCCTCGCTGGGCTGGGGGGCGACGACATCGACGTCAGGGAGGGTAGTGGATGAACTCATAGTGACCATGGAGCTTCCTGGTTTAAGACACAACAGAGTTTGGGGAGTCATCCGGAAACACAGCTAGTGAATTTACGGTCAGTAAATTTGCGGTAAAGAGAACTTCAATGTCAAAGGAGAGATCTCCGCATGGGTAGACCAGTTTTCTAACTGGTTCTTAACAAGGTTGAGAGAACTTGCTGCAGCAAACCAGACCCTGCTGATTGACAAATACTTCATATCGCTGAAGCGTCTGTCTGGAAAGTTCGAGTACGTGTTATGTAAATTTACGGAAATTTTTGCTGCCTGGCGGGTTGGAGGCCCAGTAGACTGCGACATAGGTTATGACGACTACTGCCTATCGCAAGAGAGCTAGGGAAGCAAGCGATCTGGAATAGTGGGCATATTTCAGTCTTTGGGGACTAGAGATCAGTTGAAAAAGTAAGCGCTTATCTATATCGTTATGGGCGTTCTATTGGGACAGGGGTCTAGTAGTTAGCCATGAGACGAGTCGATCTACTGCTATTTAAGGGCGTACGAAAGATTATGGTCGCCGTGGCGATCGCGTTTCCCCTTCTGTCTGCCTCGGTGCACCTGGTGCCGAGCTATGCCCAATCGTCCTCCCACGCCAACGGGGCGGCGGCTGAGGCCGCCCTAAATCAGGGACTAGCCCTGATTCTGCAGGGTAATGTTGACAGCGCCCTGGCTCAGTTTCAGCAGGCCGTTGCCCTAGACTCCAGTCTGGCCGCCGCTCACTATAATCTGGGCCTAACGCTACGCCAGAAAGGGCAGCTTCAGGATGCCGCTTCAGCCTTTTGGGCTGCCATCCGAGCCGACCCGCAGTTTGCTTTGGCCTACGCTAATCTGGGGGGCGCTTTGATCGAGGGCAACAATCTCGATCAGGCCGAACAGTATCTGCAGCGGGCCATTGCCATTGAGCCCACCCTGGGCAATGCCCACTACAATTTAGGGTTGGTTTACCAATCCCAGGGGCGCTTCCCTGAGGCACTGGCGGCCCTGGAGCAAGCGGGGCAGTACAGCCCCCAGGCCCCCGAGTCGTTTTTGCAGCGGGGCATTATTTACCTCCAAACGGAGCGCCACGCCGAGGCGGAGGCCGTGCTACAACAGGCCCTGATGCTGAACCCCCGTTACGCTCAGGCCCACTACAATCTGGGCATTGCGCGCTTTAACCAGGGTCAGACCGAGACGGCCCTCGACTCGTTTCGAACCGCGACCCACATTAACGGTGGCTATGCCGACGCCTACTATAGCGCTGGGCTAGCGTTTATTCAGCTGGGGCGTTTTGACGAAGCCCGCACCGTGCTGGAGTATGCCAAAAACCTCTACATCACGATGGGCAATCCCAGCTGGGCGGCTAAAGCCCAAAACCATTTGGGTCAGCTACCGGGCGGGTAGCTGACTTAATTGAGGGTGCGCCTCTACCAGAACTTAAGCTTGCGCGAGGCGTAGAGGCACATTTTCAGCAAAATCAGGCCCTCTTTGACATGGGCAATGTTGGAGCTGCCGTAGGTCCGGGGCTGATAGCGAATAGGGACTTCTACCAGGTGCAGGTTGAGTTTGGCCGCCCCAAACAGCAGGTCAAAATCGCCGAAGGGGTCAAAGTCGCCGAAGTAGCTGCGACCGGCGGCAATGCGCTGGTAATCGCGTCGCCACATTACTTTGGTGCCGCAAAGGGTATCTTTGAGAGGCTGTTCGAGCAAAAATGAAAACAGCAGCGCAAAGATTTTGTTGGCCACGGTATTGAGCCAGGGCATGGCTGTTTTAGAGCGAGGATAGACTAGCCGGGAGCCATTGGCAAACTCTCCGTGGCCGGCGACGAGGACCTCGACAAAGTGAGGCAAATCTTCGGGGGGAACCGTTAAATCGGCGTCGAGAATCAGCAGAATGTCGCCGCTGGCTTGATCAAAGCCTAGCCGTACGGCGTCGGCTTTACCCCGACCCGTCTGCTGAAAGGCTTTGAGGGTAAAGGGGCCGCGGTAGGTTTGTAGGAGCGCCTGAATGCTTTCCCAGGTGCGATCGCGGGAATGACCCTCGACAAAAATAACTTCGGTGTGCCTGCCTAGCTGCGGCAGTCGGGCCACAGCGGCGGCGATATTGCCCGCCTCATTACGGGCCGGAATGATCACAGAGCAGGTGGGCTGCGGCTGGGCCGGGGCCATCTGAGGCCGAGCGACGATAAAGGTGGTCAGACACAGGTGCTTAACGAGGGGCAGCCGGGCCAGGTATCGGTTGACCAAGCCCGCTACCCCAGGCACAAACTTGGGCCACAGAAACCGACTGCCCCGCTTTAGCGGTTGGTAGCCAGTGATCGTGAGCAGGTTGGCCACATCGTTCATGCTCAGCCAGTTTTGCGGGGGCTGGGGCCGCCGCTGCCCCACCCGCTCGGCCAGACCCAGCAGCGGTTCCCACAGGTAGCTGTGAAAGGTAAGGATGAGGCGGGTATGGGGTTGGCAAAAAGGCTGTAGCCGCTGCAGCACGACCTGGATATCGCTCAGATAGCCCAATGCTCCCGACAGCACGATGTAGTCAAACTGACGGTGTTCTGGGGCGAGCTGGGTGGTATCCAGAGTTTCGGCATCCAGGTTGTAGAAAAAAAGATCGGGATACTTTTGGCGGGCGATCGCGACGACGGCCGGAGCAAAATCTATACCAACGCCCAAGGCTGGAGCGGTGGCATGGAGAAGGTCACCCGTGCCACCGCCAACTTCGAGCACGCGGCTGCCGGGCGGAATCAAAAATTGATGCAGCCGAGCTAGATCGGCGTAGTAGTAGCGATTGCGTCTACTCCAGCGATCTAGCTCGGGGGCGGTTCGCTCAAAATAGGCCCGAATGTCTTGCTTGAAGTCTTGCTTGGGGGCCTCAAGCAAATTAGAAAAAGGGGCTTTTAGCACGAACGTCTTGGTTTTCTAGTTGAGGACTAAGCAGCGTCTTCCCGCTCGATGTAAAGGAACAGGAAGGCCATCGCCGCAGCGGGAAAAACTAGGCCCACCAGAGGAACCAAAATAGAGGGTAAAAAGGCAGCTGGCATAGGGGTTTCACCTTAGTAGCAACAACACAGTAATGAGCATAAGACTACTGCGAATGGGCGATCTATATGTCTATTTTGTTACAAACTTTCTCACTCGGCGGATCGCTCCCGACCTCCTCGCCGCGATCGCCATCGTCCTGATGCCGTCGGCTATGCCACCAGGCTTGGGTATCGCGATCGAGCTTAGCTGTGTATAGCGTGGTTACGAACGACTGCGCCCCATAGCCCTGACCCACAATTTCGACACAGTAGGAGGGCGATTTGCGGGTGACCATGTCGGGCACGAGCTGCTTGCCGATGCGCCGCCAGCTGGGTTCTTTTCCCCGCCACTGTAGACGGCAGCAGGGCCAGGGCAGCTGGTCGCGATCGAACAGGCGGCAGCAGGGGCCTACAACCCGGTAGGTGAGGTGCGCCCCAGGACTTTGAAAAACATGACCAGTCGGCCAGGGATGCTCTGAGGACGCGGGCAGGGACGGTATCATAACAGCATGTAACAGATGGCCAATGTTGAAGTAGTCTAAGGGATTTTTATGGCTGAGCCAATCACCCCAGCGGTAAGCGATCGCATTTGCAAGCACATGAACAAGGACCACGCCGAAGCGGTGCTATTCTATGCCACCGCCTACGGCAACCAGCCCGCCGCCACCGCCGCTGCTATGGAATCTATCGACGCCGAGGGCATGACTCTGGCGGTCACTGTCAATGGGGCACAAACTCCCGTGCGAGTACCTTTCGATCACACCCTGGAGGGGGCTGAAGATGCCCACCACACCCTGGTTGCCATGCTCAAACAAACCCCAGCCTAGACCAGTTTAGTAATTCTGCCATGAGCGTTTCGATTCAGTTTTTGCCCGACAACGTTACCGTCGAAGCCGAGGTAGGAGAACCCCTGTTGGCAGTCGCCGATCGGGCCGGGGTGAGCATTCCTACCGGCTGCCTGATGGGGTCGTGCCATGCCTGCGAAGTGGAGCTAGAGGGGCAGGCAGACCCGATCTGCGCCTGCATTTCGGCGGTGCCGCCGGGGCAGGAGACGCTGGTGATAAATCTATACGTGGACCCTACCTGGTAAGGAGTCAGCCCTAGACAGCCTAAACTCGCAATCGTGGCCTCAGGGCCGCCAGGGAATGGGCGGGACTAATCCTCTGTGATGTAGCGGTCAAGCGGCGATCGCGCACATCCTAGGTGGTGGCGTAGGCTATCTTCACAATGAATAAGGGCTGAGCTGTTGCCAGCCCAACCCTCTCAGCGACTACCCCTAAAGTGCCCAGTCATTGATGTCAACCACCAGTTCAACGTAGACACTTTGGCACTCCTTAAATCAGCCGGATCCAGTAGCGATCGCGCCCTCTCCGCTTTGCCTGATACAGCGCTGCATCGGCAGCGGCGATCAGGTCTTCGGGGGACTGCTCGGCGGTGGGCACCACACTGGCAATGCCAATGCTGACGGTGAGGTAGTCGCCGATGGGCGACTGGGGGTGGGCCAGCTGCAGGTCGGCAATCTCTTGCTGTAGAGCCTTGGCGACAATTTCGGCTCCGGTGCGGCGAGTGTTGGGCAGCACTACCGCAAATTCTTCGCCGCCGTAGCGAGCCAGCAGGTCGGCAGCGCGCTTGACGCCGCGGGTGGCAGCGGCGGCAATGGCAATCAGCGCTTCGTCGCCCTGCTGATGGCCCAGGCAGTCGTTGTAGGGCTTAAAATAGTCAACGTCAAACATGATCAGCGACAGGGGCTGCTGCTCGCGCACCATGCGCTGCCACTCTTGCTCCAGGTATTCGTCAAAGCGGCGACGGTTGGGGATATGGGTCAGCCCATCGAGGGTAGCCAGGCGCTCTAGCTTTTCGTTAGCGCCCTTGAGGGCGGTCTCAATGCCCTTACGATCGGTGATGTCGATACAGTTGGTGATCACGCCGTTGACCGTGCCGTCGGCATCTTGAAACGGGCTGATCACCACTTGATACCACCGGCGAACGCCAGTCCGGTCAATGATTTCTTGTTCGCCCTGGTAGGGCCTTTGGGTTTCAATCACCTGCTGTTGAATGCGGCGCTGCTGACTGGCCTCAAAGACAGAAACATTGGGGTTAAAGTCGGTATCAACCTTGCCCACCATGTCGATGGGGGTAATACCGTGCAGGGCGGCGCTGGCCCAGTTGGCCATCTGAACCCGATCTTCGCGGTCTTTGACCACAATGATGCTGGGAATACTGTCGATCACATTTTGTAAAAACTGCCGCTGGCGAGCAATTTCGGCCTCGGCCTGCTTGCGTTCAGTAATGTCACGCACGATGGCTAGTACCTGGTCGGGGCCGCTGCTGACGATGCGGGCCTCTTCGTATTGCCAGCCACTAGGGGTTTGAAAGCCGTACTCGTAGATTTGGGGCTGCCCTGTTTGCAGCGCTAGGCGAATGTAGTGCATGCGTTCAGCGGCCATATCGGCGGGCAGCACATCGGTCATGGGTTTGCCAATCGGGTCGCTGGGCTGGGCAATTGGGTTTACGGCACCAGCATTCATCACGTCGAGGCAAACGCCGTCGCTCGAGAACCGCACCAGCAGGTCAGGAATGGCCTCTAGAATGATGCGCTGGGTGGCTTCAGCCTGGCGCAGGGCGGCGGTGCGATCGGCCACCTGACGCTCGAGGATCTGGTTGTAGTCCGCTAGCAGCGTTTGTGCCTGCTGGCGCGTCGTAATGTCTTGAAAGGCTGCGATCGCGTATTCCACCCGCCCCACCTGGTCAAAAATGGGAGTAGTCGCCATTTCGATCGGAACCGAACGGTCGCTGGAGCGCAGTTCAATATCGTTGGCCCAACCGGGTTGTCCCCGCAGCGCCTGAGCAATGGGCAACTCGTCAAGGGGATACCGCTGTCCCGTACTGGTTTGGTAGGCCACAAAGGTGTCTTCAAGGCTCAGCGAAGGTACTGAGGGCATATCTTCAAGACAGAGCAAAACCCGAGCCTGCTGGCTGGCAAAAACCATGCTGCCCTGGCGATCGTACACCACAATACCCAGCGGAATCCCGTCTAGAAACTGCCGCCAGCGGCGCTCGCTGCGCTGCATTTGGTGATTGAGCTGCTCCAGCTCTGTCAATGAGTCGTGCAGTTTAGCCGCCATCGCGTTGAACGCTCGAGTGAGCTGGCTGAGCTCGCCCATGTTGTCAACCGGTAGCGGCTGCCAATGGCCCTGGGCTGTAGCTTGAACAGCGTGACGGAGCTGAGCCATGGGCCGCAGTACCCGGTGTACCACCGTGCTTCCAATAATTAAGGAACCGCCAATGGCCCCAAGACTCAGCAGGACTATAGTCCAGTGGCTCTGATAAACGCCTAAAAAAAGGAGCAGCCCTACCGCACAGAGAATTTGCAGTACAAATACCGCTATCAGCACCGTTTTAAGCGAAAAGGGCTTGGTCAAACGGCTTAACGAACGGTAGAACGGGAGTCTTGGCACTGGATTGAGCGGCAATATGACGTCAAGCAAAACACCCTACCTACCTTTCTAGAATAAAGCGCCCAGACCGCCCCTGAGATGCGGCTGTGCCACATAATTACAGAAAGTCATGAGTTGGGCGCGTGGGCCTATCGTAGGAGTCAAACCGGCGGTTAGCCTGTGATCTCAAGCAGGTATTCCGGCACCTCAGAGCGAGCATTTTGGTGATTTAAAGCAGCTATCGACTGAAACCTGAGGTTCTAGCCCGAACATTGGCTATATATCACCTGATCAAGTAGCTGGGGTTCACCCTTTGGTTAGGTAGTGATTGGGGCTTCGAAATCGACCTGATTTCCCCTGCTGAACCCAGGGCTTTAGTGAAGCCAACCCTCGACAGCGCATAGGTTATACACAGGCCAGGCGTTGATCATCGTGCTGTATCGGCCCCTTAGCCTTCCCTTAACCCCAAATCCTACCCTTGCCTGCGATAGTTAATGGTGGGAGTTTTGGCTCCGAACCGTTAGCGCAACCCTGGTGCCCCAATGTCTAACACCTATGCTCCGACCTCTGCAGACGTTGCCCTCAAGACTCAACGGCTCAGTGTTTACTATGGGTCCAGTCTGGCTGTGCGCGACGTTGACCTAGAGATTCCTCGCCACGAGGTCGTTGCATTTATTGGCCCCTCCGGCTGTGGTAAAAGCACCGTTTTGCGCTGTTTTAACCGCATGAACGATCTGATTTCCTCCTGCCGGGTCGAGGGCACAATCACCTTCCACGGCAGGGATATTTACGGCAAGGGCGTCGATGCCGTCGAGCTGCGCCGCAAAATCGGCATGGTGTTCCAAAAGCCGAACCCCTTCCCCAAGTCTATTTACGAAAATATTGCCTGGGGCGCGCGCATCAACGGCTACAAGGGCGATATGGACGAGCTGGTTGAAACCTCGCTGCGCAAAGCCGCCGTATGGGATGAGGTCAAAGATAAGCTTAAGCAGAGCGGTCTTTCGCTTTCGGGAGGCCAGCAGCAGCGGCTCTGTATCGCCCGCGCGATCGCGATTCGACCCGATATTATTTTGATGGATGAGCCCTGCTCGGCCCTCGATCCCATTTCGACGATCAAGGTCGAGGAAACCATGAAGCAGCTCAAGGAAGACTACACGATCATCATCGTGACCCACAATATGCAGCAGGCCTCGCGGGTGTCTGACCGCACGGCCTTTTACAATGCCGAAGAAACCGATCGCGGCGGCAAGGTGGGCTACCTGGTGGAGTACGACAAGACCGAGGTGATCTTCAACAGCCCCCGCGAGCAGTTTACCCGTGACTACGTATCGGGCCGCTTTGGCTAAGTTGGCTTGCCTCAGATTCTTGATGCTCAAGCGCTACCAATGGTTTAGAGACCGTACAGCCAGGCGATCAAAAGTGGCGTTATCACCGTCAAAATGAGGTTGAGGGGCAAGCCGACTCGGGTAAAGTCAAAGAATTTATAGCCCCCTGGACCGTACACCATGGTGTTGGTTTGGTAGCCGATGGGCGTAATGTAGCTGTTAGATGCGGCAAAGGTGACGGCAAAAATAAAGGCCATGGGGTTGAGATCCAGACTGGTGGCAACCCCCGCTGCGATCGGAATCATTAAAATGACGGCAGCATTATTTGAGAGCAGTTCGGTCAAGAGGTTAGTGACCAGATAAAAAATGATCAAAAGGACAATTCCTGATGCGCCGCCGCCAACGGCGGCTAGCTGCTGAGCCAGCCAGTCGGTAGTGCCTGAATTTTCCATGGCTGTGCCGAGGGGAATCAGCCCGGCCAGCAAAAATATGACATCCCACCGTACGGCGCCATAGATTTCTCCTGGTTTCAGGCAGCCTGTGACCACCATGGCCAGCACTCCTACCAGGGCGGTGACGAGAATCGGAGCCCAATCGAAGGCGGCAACCACAATTACGCCCAGAATGATGGCGATCGCAATCCAGGCCTTATCGACCCGCATGCCCTCAGCCTCCCGCTGTTCTAAAACCAGTAGCTCCCGGGTCGTTTGCAAGCCCGTAAAGCTGCTCTGGGGGCCCTGTACCAGCAGCAGGTCACCAAACCGGAGAGACACTTTGCCCAGGCGATCGCGCACCAGTTCTTCGCCCCGACGGATGGCCAGCACTGTGGCGTTATAGCGCTGACGAAAGCGCATTTCCTTGAGAGTGGAGCCAGCCAGGCGAGAATTGGACAGAATCAGCACCTCAGCAATATGTTCTTCGCCGGTATCTGGCTCATCGTCGAGGGGCGGTTGGCTAAATTTCACTTCGGGTAGAATGTCTAGCCCACGCTGATCTTTGAGACTGAGCAACTCGTCCCGACCGCCTCGAATGAGCAGTACATCACCTGCTTGCAGCACCTTATCGGCCAGGGGTTGGGCAAAATGGCTGCCATCGCGAATGATCTCCAGCACGTCTATGTCGAACTTGCGCTGAATCTCGCTCGCTCTTAGGGTCTGACCAATCAGGGTTGAGCGCGGGGCAATCACCGCCTCACTCATGTAGTCTTTCAACTCGTAGTTGGCCAGGGCGGGGGAGAACGATTTTCGATCGGGCAAGAGCTTGGGTGCAAACAGCGCCAGGTAAACCAGGCCCACGGCAAAGGTGATCACCCCTACGGCAGTGAACTGAAACAGCCCAAACTCGCCGTAGCCCAGGTCTTTAGACACCCCGCTGGCCAAAATGTTAGTTGAGGTACCGATCACCGTAATCATGCCGCCCAGCACGGTGGCGTAGGACAGCGGAATCAACAGCTTAGAGGGAGAAATATTCTGTTTTTTGCACCATTCTTCTACAATTGGCAGAAAAACAGCCACTACAGCCGTGTTGTTAATGAAAGCGGTAATAGGCCCGACCAGCATCCCCATCACAAAAATCTGCCGGGAAGGATCCTTGCCGCCCCATTTCATCAGCCAGTCTCGCACGATCTGAATCACCCCGGTTTTAGCGATTCCAGCGCTCAAAATAAACATGAGCATCACGGTGATGGTAGCGGCGTTCCCAAACCCTGCGATGCCCTCCTCGGGGGTAACTAAGCCTAAAACAATCAGCACAGCAGCGATCGCAAGGGCGGTCAGATCTACCGGTAGCCACTCTGCCACAAAGGCGATCAGAGAGCAGATCAGAACCACTAGCATCAAAAAAATAGGGCTTTGGATGAAGTTCATTTTGATTAGAATCTCAAGTTAGATTTAATTCTTGCACACATCAAGTTCAGGTCATTTGAAATTCATGTAAAATTCGTTCGGTTTTGATTTGAGCTTCAGCTTGCCCTGTTGAAGCC
>JBARVK010000452.1:0-3763 GCA_049646225.1 Nodosilinea sp. | reverse complement strand
TGACCTGAATTTGCTAAAAAACAAAAGCGCCACCTTTTCTTGGGAGTTCATGTTCACTCGCTCGATGTACCAAACCGCTGATATGGCCGACCAGGGTCATCTGCTCGACGAAGTGGCGGCCCTAGTCGATGCGGGCACGTTGTACACGACTCTAGGGCAAACGCTGTCGCCCATCAATGCCGCCAACCTGCGCCAGGCCCACGCCCAGGTCGAGTCGGGCCGCACGATTGGCAAGCTGGTGCTAGCGGGCTGGGGTTAGGTATTTTAAGCATTTGCATCGGCAAACGCTTAAAACATCCATTACTTCACCACGACGCGGCCATCGGCTTCGATGGTAATGCTGCGATCGCTGGGTTCGGCGGGGGCATCAAACACCTCCACCCGCAGCGTATTGGGGCCGGGGCGGTTCAGTCTTGCCCGCACGGGCAGCCGCTCCTGCGACCAGAAAAAGACCGAAGGATGAGGTTGAATTGTCCAGTTCACATGGGTTTCAATGGTGTTGCCGGTGTAGAGAATGCGGGGACCCAGCAGGGGCGGCTGCTCTAGGCTGAGGGGGCGACTGCCCACGTTGACGACTTGGATAGTAATGCGATCGCCCGGCGTAAACTGAATCTGCCCCGACTTACAGTTCACGGTGCAGGGCGCTGCCAGAGCAGCGGGCACGCTCAGCATCCAGGCTGCTAGGCCAAGCAAACATCCCCCAATTACAACACTAGACGGCAAGCGCTTCTTCACAGCAACGATCCTCACACAGGAAAACGAATCTTTTGTTGTCATGGCTACCGGGCCGCGTTGGCACCCTGTCTACACATCTTGTAGGAATTGGTCGTCATTCTGAAAGGTATGCCCCAACCGCAATCCCAGAAAATTCTCTAGGAAGTCAGAGCCAGATAAGCGACCATCATATTTGGCCAGGCAAATATAATACCCAGATATTCAGTGAATTTAACTAAGATAGATTTTTGTAACTGAACAGTTACGTTGGCCTCTAGCTACTCCGAATGAGAGATAGAGTGGCCTCACAGTTCCCTGCAAGCTAAGTTCTCTTCCAGACACATTCAGGAGCTAAATGGTATACCAAGTCCAGCTCGCAGTCTGTAGGTTTGCCACAGGTAGTACTACAGATCTGAGTTTGTATAAGGTTTAGAGAACTTCCCGACAAACCAATAAGTTGTCGCGCGTTTGAGCTGCTTATCATTTTTTGTAAAACCCTTGCTGTAGCCCTTTTAGGGCGATCAGCCTAGTGTGGCTTAGATGCCTAACAGCTCAATCTGTACCCTCTTCATTAAGGTGTTTAGCTGCATATGAAACATCCTTAGCAGGCTTTAGGTATTTATGTTTGGGAGGTGGTAGTGATGAGTTTCGCCATAGATGAAATCTTGGCTGGTCTTCAGGGGGTTTTAATCCAGATCCTGCCAGACGACTTAGATAGCTCGATCGCGATCGCCTCTACCCTCTTACCCATTTCGGTCAAACCTTCGGGCATTGGTAGCTTTATCGCAACCAATGCTGACCCCATTGGCGATATCCAGGGCTATCACCTGGAGGCCGATGCTCAAATTCGAGTATCGACGACCGATATGTTAGCCAGTTTGGATATCGCTCTAGCTCGTTTGATGGCCGCTTTTTCTGGTCTGACCAGACGCCGCCGCATGGAGCTAGGGATTCTGCGGCTGGGTGCAGCTCAAATTGATCCTGAAATTCGTCAAGCTGGCCAGGGAAATAACACTACCCTAGAACAAAAAGTCACTTTTCGAATTGTGTACGAATTCCTGAAATTGCCAGAAGACACTGAAGGAATCATTCAGACCGTTCCGCTCAATCTTGAGCTGTCTAGCTCCGCTGATTCGTAGTTCTTAATACTTTGAATTTTAGAGCTAGATGTGATCGGTCTTAGCAAAAATTAGCTACGCCTATTTTGGGAGTAGCAGTGGTTTTGATCGGCAGTCGGTCAGCCTTTTAGATCATCAAATTACAAATCAGTGAAGGGCCGGTTTATGGCTGAAGAAATTCTCACAACAATTATTCCGGGTACCTATATTCGGGTGCGATCGGAAGGGCTGATTCGCGCTGGCGGGTTTGCCGTTGGCAACATCGGCATTGTCGGCACCGCTCGCATTCAAGCGGTGGATGAGGCTGGCGACCCCCAGACGGCTGAGGATGGTAGCCCCATCTTCGACTCGTCAATTTACGGACGAACGTTCGTTTTGTCGGACTATGCCAGCGCTCGGGCGCAGCTGGGCAACTATGATGCGCTGTTAAACGCCTCGGGGGCGGTGACGGGGCAGCTCAACCTGGTGCGGGCGCTACAGGTGGCCTACCAAAATGGAGCGCGAACGGTGTTTGCCCGAGCGCTATCGCCGACTCCGGCCCCCAATCAGGCGGCCTACACAGCAGCCTTTAACGAGCTGATCAAGGACGACGTCAATATTCTGATTGCCCCGGAGCTGGCTCCTAATGTGGCCGCCGCAGTGCTCAACCCGCTGCTGGTCAGCGCCGAAAACAGCGGCAAAGACATGATTGCCATTGTCGGCAGCAATGTCGATACCGCTGCTCTCAATACCTTTTTGGGCAGTGTGCCCAGCAACGACACCGGGCGCATCATTCTGGCTACACCGGGAATCTACAGCTTTGATACGGCAGCGGGCACCAATGGCGAGGTCGTGGCGATGCCGGGTCAATACACCGCTGCCGCCGTAGCCGGGTTGATTAGCGGGCTGGCGGTGCAGTCGAGCCCCACCAACAAGGTGTTGCCAGGAGTGACTCAGCTGACCCAGCGCTTCTCCTATGGCGAACTGGAGCAGTTGGTCAGTGGTAATGTGCTGGCCCTAGAAGAACGGCGCGGTGTACGAGTCGTGCGCGGCGTGACTACGAACACGGGTGCCTTTACCCAGATCACCACCCGACGCATTGTCGATGCGGCTAAGCGGGGCATTCGGCTCTCGGCTGACCCATTTATTGGCAAGCTCAACAACCAGCGGGTGCGCAAGGCACTCTACGGTGCGATCGCCAGCTTTCTCGACACCCTGGTGAGCGACGAAGCCCTGGTGAGCTACACCCTGGAGGTCACCGCCAGCCGCGACGACGAAATCGCTGGACGGGCCGTCGTCAATGCGGTGCTGTTGCCCACCTTCAGCATCGATTACATCCTGGTCACCCTCAACTTGCAGTAGGACAAAGCCATGGCAAATACCAGTGTTTTAACCGGGGCCGATGGCTCCATTACCCTGTCCACCTCCGAAGGGGCCGAAGGCGAACTGGCCCAGGGGGTGATCGACTCCTACGATCTGTTGACCGTAGGTCGGGTGCAGAACGTAGCGGTGTCGGTACGCTCCGATGTTAAGCCCTTCCACGAAATCGGCCAGCGCTACCCCAGCGAGCTGCGCTACGGCAATATTCATATTGCTGGCACCATTGGCCGCGCCTACATCAACGGTGCGCTGCTGCGCCTGCTGCTGGGGGAAGGGGCCGATAGCCGACCCGCCGCCAGTTGGAACCAGCCTTCCTTCAACATCACTGTGCTGCTCGACAACCCCGCCCTGGCGGAAGTCAACAACGCTCTTACCCTCTACGGTGTCAAAATCGACGGCTGGTCCTACGGTGTACCGGAGGATGACTTTGTGCTGGAGCAAGTGAGTTTCCAGGCGATGAACCTGAGCGTGGCGGATGAGGGGTAGAGGGGTAGTAGTACCTGATAAGTGAGTCTCTATGTTGACAGTTGACGAGTTATTGGCGGGCGGTAGCCTTACCTATACGGTGGCGG
>JBARVK010000451.1:0-2382 GCA_049646225.1 Nodosilinea sp. | reverse complement strand
CCCCTAACTACAGGCTTAACAGCCCTCAAGCGCTTTGCAGTAGAGATTGCTGGTTTTGCAAAATTTGTCTAGCGAAAGCAAGCTTTGCTTGCAGGTCGGCATCGGCGATCGCCTCTAAAAAGCGCATAAATTCTACCTGCTGCTCCAGGCTCCGAAATGGAAAAGCCCTGATAGCCAGATCTGGTAAGTTAGCGCTTACCCTCAGTAACTCGACCCCACCACCTGATCATCGGCATCGTAGTCGTAAATCCCGTTGGGTTCTATGGAATCGGACTCGATAATTTCACCCTCGGCCAACCGCAGGTAAAGGGCATCAACATCGGAGTCGTACTCAATGTTCATAGCCTGCCTCGCATCCGCCTATCGAAGTGAATCGTCACTATACGCCAAGGATCGCCAAGAATCGGTAGTTCTATTGTAGACAACCTTCAAGACCCGCCCGCCCGCCTCTGGTATCGCCCAGTAGGCGCATTGGCAGGTGATATCTTCTGAATGAGGCTCAGTCAGAGTCGGTTCGACGATTGTAATGGCGACCCAAGCCCATTCAATTTTGCGCTCAGCTATTCTTAGCTCAGCGTGGCGGCTCAGGCTGTCGGGGATTTCATCGTTAGCCATCGGGCTAAAAGAGGCTGCATGAATGCCGACTTCACCCCGCCAGCATACCCTAGGGTCTATGATCTAAGGGTTCATGACCCGGCTGCCCATGACTCTGTTTACTCTGCGCTCCGCCACCAAAGACTTTGGCATCAAGGAAATTCTCCGCGATGCCAGCTTTAGCCTAGACGAGGGCGACAAGGTGGGCCTGATTGGCACCAACGGCTCGGGCAAATCGACCCTGCTGAAGATGATTGCGGGCCTAGAGCCCTTCGACGGCGGCGATTTTTGGGTCAACCCGGGGGCCAAGATCGTCTACCTGCCCCAGCAGCCCGACTTTGAGGCCAACCATACCGTACTAGAGCAGGTGTTTGCCGACGCGGGTGAGCAGATGGCCCTGATTCGCGAGTACGAAGACATCTCTCACCACATGGCCCAGGGCACGGGCGATGCCGATGCGCTGATGGCGAAGCTCTCGACGGTTTCCGAGAAAATTGCCGCCGCAGACGCCTGGGATCTAGAAACCAACGCCAAGGCCATTCTCAGTAAGCTAGGCATCGACGACTTCGACGCCAAGGTGGGGGATTTGTCGGGGGGGTATAGAAAACGGGTGGCGATCGCGGCTGCCCTGCTCTCCGACCCCGACGCCCTGCTGATGGACGAGCCCACTAACCACCTCGATGCCGAATCGGTGGAGTGGCTACAGAGCTACCTGGGCGGCTTTCGCGGCGCGCTGCTGCTGATCACCCACGATCGCTACTTTCTCGACCAGGTCACCAACCGCATTCTCGAAATTGACCGGGGCGATCTCTACGGCTACGCGGGCAACTATTCCTACTACCTGGAGAAAAAAGCCCTCGCCGAAGCCGCCGACCAGAGCAGCCAAAAGAAGCACGCTGGCGTCCTCCGCCGCGAGCTGGAGTGGCTCAAGCGTGGCCCTAAGGCCCGCAGCACCAAGCAAAAGGCCCGCATCGATCGCATCGGCGACATGCAAAACCGCGAGTTCAAAGAGTCCCTCGGCAAAGTGGATATCTCCACCGTCGGTCGCCGCATCGGCAAGAAAGTGATCGAGCTAGAGAATATCTCGAAACGCTACGAGGGCAAAACCCTCTTCAAAGACTTCACCTACGCCTTTGCCCCCGACGATCGCATTGGCATCATTGGCCCCAACGGCGTCGGCAAATCGACCTTGATGAATGTAATTACCGGGCGGCTTGAACCCGACAGCGGCAGCGTCGATATTGGCACCACCATCCACGTGGGCTACTTCGACCAGCATTCCGACGATCTGTTTGCCAACCCCAGCCAGCGGGTGATCGAGTACCTCAAAGAAACCGCCGAACTGGTCACCACCAGCGACGGCAGCGTGATTACCGCCTCCCAAATGCTGGAGCGGTTTTTGTTCACCTCCAATCAGCAGTATGCCCCGCTGGAAAAGCTCTCCGGTGGCGAGCGGCGGCGGCTATTTTTGCTGCGGGTGCTGCTAGCGGCCCCAAATTTGCTGATTCTCGACGAGCCCACCAACGACCTCGATGTGCAAACCCTGGGCGTGCTCGAAGAGTACCTAGAAGAATTCAACGGCTGCGTCATTGTGGTCTCCCACGATCGCTACTTTCTCGATCGCACGGTCAACACCATCTTTGCCTTCGAGGGCGACGGCGTACTGCGTAACTACCCTGGCAACTATTCGGTGTATTTAGACTACAAAAAAGCCGCCTCAGACGTTGAGAAAGAGAGTGAAAAGCAGGCCGTTATCAACAAAAACCAGGCGGCTACAGCCTCTCAGAC
>JBARVK010000450.1:0-6249 GCA_049646225.1 Nodosilinea sp. | reverse complement strand
GCCTGCACCTGCTCTAGCTCGTCATTGAAGTCACCTGGAGAACTTACCACCAGCTGATCGGCAGTGTGGGTGATCGAACTGCGCAAAATGGGGTCTACGGCGAGGCGAGTGGCAATGTGAAACGAGTCGGCGTTGATCGAGATGGCGGTGGCAATGCCAATCATCAGCGCGACGGCCTTGGCGTTGCGTTTGTAAACGCCGGTCGCTCGCTCCATACCGCGATCAAACCACTTCTCCAGTTCGTAGCCAAACAGCTTCACATCGTCGCGGGCGGCATCGGCGGTCACCTCAACCTTGCGGGCGATCGCCACCAGACTGCCGCGCAGGGCCGGGGTAATCGGCACTTGGCCCAGCCGCTCAACTAGAGCCTGAGCCTCGGGATTGCCCTTCTGGGCCAGACGACTCAGCTCGCTATAGGCGGGGCTGTTGCTGTCAAAAATGTCGAGCAGCTGCGCCATATTGGGGCGCAGCTTGCTGAGCAGCGCCGCTCGTTCGGTGGGGGTGCTGGTCAGGCCCCGCTTGATGTACTCTAGCCGACGCAAAAAGGTTTCAGTCAGGGGATGGTTGTCGGGCAAAATGTCGGCGGCCATGCGGCCAAACTCGTCGAGCCGATTGACCACGCGATCGAGGCTTTCCGACAGCGGTACAATCCCCGTCCTGAAGTCGTCCACAATGTCTCGCAGGCCCTGTTCTAGCTGCTGCAGCTCGGCATTGAGCAAAAACTCATTGCCGGTGCTGGCCTTCAGGTCGCTGAGGATATGGGTCACCGGGGCCAGCACGCGATCGCGGGTAAAGCCGTAGATGCGATCGTTGGCCAGCACCTGCCACAGGCTGCCCAGCTGCATGCGATCGAGCAGGCTATTGGCAAATGCCTCCGAAGGAATATAAGACGGACCGCTGGTGTTGCCCGACCCAAACACATTGCGCTGACCGGTCACGGCCCGATAGAGGCGACCAATCAGGTGAGCAATACGGCGAAACGATCGCGCGATCGACCCCTTCGCCTCCTGGTTTAGACCACGAATCCAGGGGCTTTCGTAGAGGGCATCGGCCAGTTCCTGGGCAGCGGTCTCCTTTTGGCGCTCATTGCCGGCCAGCAGTACTTCAATTGACTGCTTTAGATGCTCGGCTCGCCACTGCAATAGGGTGCCGATAATCTCTTGAGTTTCGCTGGCCAGCAAGCTCAGCACAAAAAAGATAAAGACCAGCCCCAAGGCGATGTCTAAAACGATAGGAAAGTTCATGGACTATCCGCACAATTCTTTAATTATCAAAACGCGGCTTTAGAATTTAGGTCATTGAGCATCGGGATAGATCGACTATGCTGCGTACCGATCAGCAAGGAACAGCCCCCTCCCCTGCAAAAACATTTTGAGCAGCTCAAAAAGGATCCTATAGGCCACTAAAGCGCACCAAAAAAGAACAAACCAAATCACAGCAGGCTTGATTCGCTTATTGTACTCAAGCAGCCTAAAAACGGATCATGGGTTCAAAAAATTCAAGCGAGTTTTCTCAGCCTCAGGTCAGCTTAATCGTCGTCGTCAGGGAAAACTTCGCCGTCTCCCAACTGCTTGAGCCGAATGTGCTTGCGACCCAGGGTAATTTCAAACTCGTCACCGGGTCTCAACCCCATCTGCTTAGTATAGGTCGAACCGATTAACAGGTTGCCATTCGACTGCACAGTAATACGAAAGCTGGCGCTACGCCCGCCCCGGCCATTGCCGTTTTGAGCGCCGTCGAGCTGTATCCCCTCGGCTTCAATCAGCGCGTTGAGAAATTTCATCATGTTGACCCGGGGGCTGCCCGACTTAGTCAGGGTGTAATACCCGCAGGCTTTTGCCTTTTCTTCTTTGCTCAAATCGTCAAGGTCTTTAACCTTCTGCAATAACTCTTTGCCCACCAGCGGTTCTACCTGAGTTGCGTTAGCCATTCACTCTAGTCTCGTTCACAACGGTTTGCTCTAGACACTTTAAGTCGGGATCGTAAAGCTGTATTTACCTAGCTCTACTTCAATGACAATACGCAGAATGATACTACAGTAAAATAGTTTTTGCATGCTCTTTTTTGACCTCTTAACGTTTTTCCCTGTAATGCTAAAATAAACATCCTTTTACCCTACTTAAACTTACTAAAAATGCTGGCCATCCGCCAGATTTAACCTGTCGCTCTAGCCAATTAGGCGGCCAGCCTGGGAAGTTGCCCTGGTCTAGGAGCAATCCTTAACCTACACTCAGATCCGGATGCACCAGGCTATTTAGCACGTCGCGATCGCGCTCGTAGACCGTTCTAGCGCTATGTTCTAGCACCCTAGAGGCGCTGCGAATCGGTATGCGCTAGCGTCATCAAAGGCTAACTTTTTGGGGGAGCTAAACTAGTCCATGAAACTAACGACACGCGGCCATTACAGCGTCAAGGCCCTGCTCGATCTGACCCTGCATCCCTCGCGATCGCCCGCTTCGGTCAACACCATTGCCAATCGCCAGGGGCTGCCGTCCCCCTATTTAGAAAAGCTGCTGATCGACCTGCGGCGGGCGGGCATTGTCGAGTCGGTGCGCGGCCCCCAAGGGGGCTATCGACTGGCCAAGCCCGCCGATCAAATTTTTTTGGGCCAAATTTTGGCCGCTGTAGGCGAACAGGTCGATCCACTGCCGCGCCACACCCCCCAGGCCGAGCAGGCCGAAGACTGGGTCACCTTTGCCGTCTGGAACCGCCTTTCCCAAAAACTAACCGAAGCCCTCTATAGTATTTCCCTGGAAGATCTGTACTTCGATGCCCGCAGTTGGCAGGCGGCCCAGGGGGATGATGTCAATTTTATGGTT
Organism: Nodosilinea sp.; assembly: GCA_049646225.1. Classification (GTDB taxonomy): domain Bacteria; phylum Cyanobacteriota; class Cyanobacteriia; order Phormidesmidales; family Phormidesmidaceae; genus Nodosilinea. The sequence goes on along the minus strand of JBARVK010000450.1, from coordinate 3,430 downwards.
TAGCACCGTGGCATCTCATCAGGGCTTGGTACTGGTGTTAGCGGCCACTCTAGACCGCTGGGTGGGTGACCCCTGGGGCTGGCCTCATCCAGTGCAGGCAATGGGGTGGGCGATTAACCGAGCCTGCCAGGGAGTTTTTAGTCTCAAGCTGCTGCCACTGACAGAACGAGCTTTTGGGGTGCTGCTGGGCCTTGGGGTAATCGGTGGCAGCGGCCTAGTCGGGTGGAGCATCGTCCACCTGGCCCAGAGCGTCAATCCCGCCGTGGGGGTAGGAATCGAGGTGATTTTGTTGGCTAGCTGCTTGGCCGGTCGCAGCCTGCGACAAGCCGCTACGGACGTTCTAAGGCCTGTTGAGGCTGGCGATATCCCTACGGCGCGAGAACATTTGGCCCGCTATGTTGGCCGCGATACCGAGCATCTAGACGAGCCCAACATTCTGCGGGCGGTGCTCGAGACTGTCAGCGAAAATGCCACCGATGGGGTGCTGGCCCCCCTGTTCTATGCCCTGGTAGGCGCGTTCTTGCCGATGGGCAGCGTGCCCCTGGCCCTGGCCTACAAAGCCGCCAGCACCCTCGACTCAATGGTGGGCTACCGCGACGCCCCCTACACCTACGTCGGCTGGTTTAGCGCCCGGCTTGAAGATGGCCTCACCTGGCTGCCCTGCCGCCTAACGGTGCTCACCATTGCCCTGCTGTCGGGGCGACCGGGCCACGTCCTGCGCCTCTGCCGCCGCGATGCCGCCGCCGACCCCAGCCCCAATGCTGGCTGGAGCGAGTGCGCCTACGCCGCCGCCCTAGGCGTGCAGCTGGGCGGCCAAAACAGCTATCGAGGCCAGATCAAGGAAAAGCCGCTGCTGGGGGATGCAGTGCAGCCGATCACAGGCGATCGCATCCGCCAAGCCCTCGCCTACACCCGCCATGCCTTCCTGCTGTGGCTAGCTCTAGGAGGCAGTGCTATGGTCGCTATAGCGCTGTGGAATGATAGCCTAGTACGTTAGTCTTTGTGCCAGAGGCCACTTGGGAGGCTTAATTTTGGTCGCAGATGTCGAAAAGGCAAAGCAGGTCATGGGAAAAACTGCGGATCGGCAGCGAAAGGCTCAGCTTGGCCAGTTTTTTACCCCTCCAGCGATCGCTCGCTTTATGGCCGGACTGCTTACCCAAGGCCCAGTGAATGAATGTCTTTTGCTAGATGCGGGGGCTGGCATCGGATCCCTTTCCACAGCATTCTTAAACCGCTGGGTCTCTGGAGAGCTTAAATTTCATCAGGTTAATCTAGATGCCTTTGAGGTTGATAGGGGCTTACACAGCTCTTTGGCTCAAACCCTGACGAGCTATCGGCAGCATCCGGGGTTTACCTCGGCTATTCACGGCGATGACTTCATCCATACAGCCGCTGACTGGCTCTCTGGCAACCTATTCGCCCAGGCTCTGCCTCGATACACCCATGCTGTTCTGAATCCTCCTTATAAAAAGATCAGAAGTGATTCTGCCCATCGCGTGGCATTGCGCAGGGTCGGTATCGAGACTGTCAATCTGTACTCTGCGTTTGTGGCACTGTCGCTGGCTTTGCTCAGCGATGGAGGTCAGCTTGTGGCCATCATTCCGCGCAGTTTCTGTAACGGCCCCTACTATCGCCCGTTTCGCGACCAGGTGCTCAAACAGGCTGCTATCAAACACATCCACCTGTTTGAGTCACGGACTAAGGCATTTAAAGACGATAATGTGCTACAGGAAAACATCATCCTCCTCTTAGAGCGAGGATGCTCTCAGGGGCCAGTCGCCGTATCAACCTCGACCGATGATACGTTTGCAGATTTATTCATCCATCAGTATCCCTTTGACCAGATCGTTCTACCTCAGGATCCGGAACGGTTTATTCATGTGCCGACCTCTCCGGCGCAAGACACCCTAGCCAGTTCTGCCGCTGTACAGCATTCTCTAAATTATCTGGGGATCAGAGTTTCAACAGGGCCGGTGGTCGATTTTCGGGTTAAGCCTCACCTCCGGGCCATGCCCGAGACAGGCACCGTTCCTCTGCTCTACCCGATGCACTGCATGGATAGTGGAATGGTATGGCCAATCCCCAATGCTAAAAAGCCAAACGCCATTCAGCGCCACGGCGATACCGATAAATGGCTTTATGCCAGCGGCTTTTACTGTGTAGTGCGTCGGTTTTCGTCTAAGGAAGAGCGACGGAGAATTGCCGCCTACGTAGTTGACCCGGCAGTGTTTGGCAGTGCGTCTAGACTAGGTTTTGAGAACCATCTCAATGTGTTCCACATCAATAAGGCTGGACTGCCTCAGCTGCTTGCCTACGGCTTAGCCGTATTTCTCAACACCACCGCTGTAGATGAGCACTTCCGGCGGTTTAATGGCCATACTCAGGTCAATGCGACCGATCTCAAGCTAATCAGGTACCCCAGCCTAGAGATTCTAACTCAGTTAGGTGAATGGTCTATGGGGCAGGAAAAGTTAACTCAAGCCATGATCGATCATCAGTTTGAGGCTGTAATAGCATGACCGATGAAGCTGGTCGTATCCTGGCTACCAAGCAAATCCTTATCTCTTTGGGTTTGCCTAGGGCGCAGCAAAACGAACGGTCTGCCCTTACTCTTTTAGCTCTGCTGAACCTGACCCCTAGTAAGGCCTGGCTAGATGCTGAAAATCCTTTAATGGGCATCACGCCTATCATGGACTGGGTCAGAGAACACTATGGCAAAGACTACGCCCCCAATACCCGCGAGACGATACGCCGTCAGACCATTCATCAGTTCGTTGATGCTGGTATTGCCTTATACAACCCAGACCAGCAGAATCGCCCAGTCAACAGCCCTAAAGCTGTCTATCAAATTGAGCCTGCTACTTTAGCCCTGTTGCGCACCTTTGGCACTTCGGCTTGGCACAGTGCTCTAATCACTTATCTGTCTAACCGCGAGACCCTGATTGTCCGTTATGCAAAAGAACGCGAGCAAAATCGCCTCCCTGTCCAAATTGCCCCTGGTCAGAGCGTCACGCTCAGCCCTGGCGACCACAGTCAGCTGATCAAACGCATCATCGAGGATTTCGCTCCCCGTTTTGCTCCGGGTAGTGCGTTGGTGTATGCGGGAGATACAGGCGAAAAATGGGGTTATTTTGATGCAGCTTTGTTGGCAGATCTTGGTATTGGGGTGGATATCCACGGCAAGATGCCAGATGTCGTGCTGCACTATTCCGCAAGACACTGGCTACTGCTGGTGGAGGCCGTGACTAGCCATGGGCCAGTGGATGGCAAACGGCATGGTGAACTGTCGCAGTTGTTTTCAGCCTCTACGGCAGGACTTGTCTATGTCACAGCTTTTCCCGACCGATCGACGATGGCGCGCTATCTCATTGAAATTGCTTGGGAAACAGAGGTGTGGGTAGCTGATGCGCCCTCTCACTTGATTCACTTC
>JBARVK010000449.1:0-3369 GCA_049646225.1 Nodosilinea sp. | reverse complement strand
CTGCTGTACTGTGCTGGCGGGCCACCGCTCAGGAGGCTCTAAATGACCCTGCCCAGACCGCTCAGCTGCTTGAGAAGTCGGTTAATTCTGCCAAGGTAGCTTTGAAGTAACCCTAGCCGCTGGGGCCAAAACCACACTCGTCGCTCTCTGAGTTGCTACCGTATCGGTGACTACTAGATCGCGGGTTGGCTTTAATCTGTTGATCTACAGCCTGTTAGCCTGATTGTCTTGAGGTATTCCCTTGTCCGCCGATATAGCTGCCCCGTTCCCCTGGTTAAGTGCTGTAGCGGTGGTGCTCTTGGCGGTGCAGGTGCCCGCGGTGGCCGTGCTGCTATCGCGACTGGTGCAGGGCCCATTCCGTCGCCCGCCCCTGGCTCCAGCGTCCGCCACTATCGACCAGCTAGGTACGGTATCAGTTGTGGTGCCGACTCTCAATGAGGCCCAACGTCTAAGTCCTTGCCTAGAGGGATTGGTGGGTCAGGGCTATGAGCTGCGCGAGGTGCTAGTGGTCGATAGCCGCTCTACCGATGGCACTCAGGCGGTGGTCAAGGCATACCAAGCCAACGATCCGCGCCTGCGGCTGCTGGAAGACGACCCACTGCCCCAGGGCTGGATTGGCCGGCCCTGGGCTCTAGATTACGGTTTTCGCCATACCGCTGCGGCCAGCACCTGGGTATTAGGTATTGATGCCGATACCCAGCCTCAGCCTGGCCTGGTAGCGGGGCTAGCCCAGGCTATGGAGGCCGAAGACTACGATTTGGTGTCCCTAGCACCCCGATTTATTCTCAAATATCCCGGCGAATGTTGGCTACAGCCCGCCCTCTTAATGACGCTGGTCTATCGCTTTGGCCCTGCCGGCAGCCCCAACCCCACCCCTCAGCGGGTAATGGCGAATGGTCAGTGCTTTATGGTGCGGCGATCGCTGCTGGAGCAGCTTGACGGGTATAAAGCGGCCTCGAAATCGTTTTGTGATGACGTTACCCTGGCTCGCTGTGCTGCTGCTCAGGGGGCAAAAGTAGGCTTTTGGGATGGCAGCCGCCTGCTCAAGGTGCGGATGTATGACGGCATGGCCGAAACCTGGCGCGAGTGGGGCCGATCCCTTGATCTTAAGGATGCGGCGGCGGCCCCCCAGGTGTGGTGGGACCTAGCCTACTTAGCCCTGGTGCAGGGGCTACCCTGGGTGCTGGGGCCGGGGCTGTGGCTGGTACAGCGAGGATGGCCGGGGAGCTGGACGCTACCACTGCTGCTGCTTTGGGCTATTAACCTGGGCTTGCTGGCCATTCGAGCTGGCATGCAGGCCGCCGTTGCCTCCGCCTACGACCTGCAGGGAGCACCCGGAGCCTGGGCCTTTTGGCTTTCACCCCTGGCTGATCCATTGGCGGTGGTGCGTATTGGCCTCTCTTCTCTAAGGCGGCCTACCCAGTGGCGAGGACGGCAGTATTCAGCCTAGAAGTATGGAACTTAGTCATCCCAGGTGCTGTAGGGATGGCGTGCCAGGTTCGAGTTTTGGTAGCGGAGGTCAGACGTAACCTCTGCTCCAACCCACTGGGGTAGATCGATCGTCTGCTCAGGGCTGCTCAGCTCGACCTCAGCGACAATCAGGCCCGGGTTAGCCCCCCAAAATTCGTCTATTTCCCAAACAATATCGCCGAGGGGCAGTTTATATCGGGTTTTCTCAATCAAAGGCGGTTCGCAGAGCGTTTCTAAAATGACCTGGGCGTCTTCCAGAGGAATGGGGTACTCAAACTCAGGTCGCACAAGTCCAACTGCCGGGCCTTTTAAGGTGAGGTAGCCGCGATCGCCGACCCGTCGGATTCTGACCGTGCGAGTGTCCTGAGTGGGAATGTAACCTTGGCACATCATCTCGCCCCGCGTAGCATGACGCCAGCTGTCGCTGACCACCAAAAACTTTCGTTCAATCTCTAGCCCCATAGAATCGCCCTAGGAAATGCGCCTGAGCACGTAGCTGGTCAAGTCATGTAGAGCCTGACGAGCGGCTGAAGGCGGCAGGTTGTCTAAACAGGTCGCGGCTTGACAGGCATGGTGGGCGGCCAGATCGCGCGATCGCGCGATGCCGCTGCTACAGTGAATTAACTCAATAGCCTGGTCAAAATCCTTGACTTCAGAGAACTCTCGCTCCACTAGAGTCGTCAGAAAGGGATGTTCGGCCATGGCGTAGAGTACTGGAGCTGTAAGGTTGCCGCTCTTTAGATCAGAACAGGCGGGTTTGCCCAACACCTCGTCAGAGCTGGTGAAGTCGAGAATATCGTCAACGACCTGAAAGGCCAGACCCAGATGGCGACCATAGTCGTAGAGCTGCTCAATGACCAGCTCAGGCATTTCGCTGAGCACCCCCGCTGCCTTAGCGCTGTTGGCCATTAGAGAAGCCGTTTTGAAGTAGCTTTTGTCTAGATAGGCCTCAATCGAGAGACTGGTATCAAAGCGATTCAACCCCTGCTGAATTTCGCCTTCTGCCAAGTCCATAATGACTTGGGAGAGCAGCTTAACCACTCGTAGGTTGTCGAGATTAGCCAGGTACCAGGACGACTGAGCGAACAAAAAATCTCCGGCCAGCACCGCAATGCGATTGCCGAAGCTGCTGTGTACGGTGGGCACTCCTCGGCGCAGACTGGCTTCGTCCACCACATCGTCGTGCACCAGACTGGCGGTATGAATCATTTCGGTGATTTCGGCCAAGCGGCGATGCTTGGCTGTCATCTCTTGCCCTGGCAAGGTCGCCTTGGACATTAGCAGCACGATGGCCGGGCGCAACCGCTTGCCCCCTGCTCCAAATAAGTGTTCTGCCGCTGCCGACAGAATGGGATGCCTAGCCCCAACTAACCCCTTTAGATTGTGGGTCATTTGGTCAAGGTCGGACTCAACCGGTGCGAAAAGAGAAGTTACTGAAGTCATGGACCCCGGCAAGAGCGGTAAAGTTACGAATTTTTACATATTCTATCGTCATTCTAAGACAACCCCAGAGGGAGTATCGGGAAAAGCCTGAGCTTTTGCCGGGTCTTCTACCCCGAAGGCGGCGCTGGTGGTGCTTTCGCTCTGGGGCTAAGACCTTTGCGATGGCAGCATTATAGCGATTGACACCGCGATCTTTGGCAAGCCTAGGGGGAGCTATGGGCAATTTTGAGGAGGGTTCAAATTTGAGCGACCTGGGGGGGCACATTGACCGCCCAGGCGGGGAATCCCGTGATAGACTGAAATTAAGAATTTCTCAAGATGACAAGCAATCTCTAGACGGCTACTTGGCCAAGTTATTGCTTGTTTACTACTTTGAGTTGATCTCGGCGCTGGGCGATTTTTTCGCCTGTTTTATAAGCGTCAGGTCGTTTTTATACGTCTGAAGGGTGTGATATC
>JBARVK010000448.1:0-2596 GCA_049646225.1 Nodosilinea sp. | reverse complement strand
CATCCATGCCCCATCCCCTACGCCGCCATCGCTGCCATCGGCCCATCCAACAGCACCTCAGCGATGGTGATGTCGCGCTTAATAGCGAGGCTATTCAAGTAGCCGATCGGGTCTTCGGCGTCGAAGTCGGTGCCGTCGAACAGGTGAATGCTGCCGCGGGTGAATTTGGCGTCGAGCAGGCCCAGTTCGCGGGCGGCGGTGCTGTAGACATCGACCCGCACGATGCGTTCGAGGATTTCCAGCCAGTTGCGGGGGAAGGGGACGTCGCCCCAGCGGGCCAGCTGGGTCATATGCCACAGGTGTTCGGTGCGGCTGGGGCGGTTGGCGCCGTTGCCGAAGAACAGGTGGTGGGCGTACTCGCGCATGGGTTTGTCGAGGGTGCAGACCTTAGACGTGGGGTTGCCCAGGTGAATGTACTCAATCGGGGTACCCAGGTAGGGCCGCTGGGAGAGTATCTGGCGAATCTCGGGCTCGTTTTCGGGCTCGGCGCAGTAGCGACAGGCATCGAGCAGGGCCTTGGTGAGGGCGATGTGGGTGTTGGGGTAGGCGGCGGCCCAGTCTTCGCGGACGCCGAGCACTTTGCCGGGGTGGCCGTCGTAGATCTCGCGATCGGTGGCGATGGTGAAGCCCACCTCATCCATGGCGGCCCGCAGGTTCCAGGGTTCGCCAACGCAGAAGCCGTCGATCGCATTGTTCTTCAGGTCCACCACCATCTGGGCGGGGGGAATGGTTTGCAGCGCCAGATCGTGGTCGGGGTCGATGCCGCCCGCCGCCAGCCAGTAGCGCAGCAGCAGGTTGTGCATGGAAGACGGGTGCACCATGCCCATGCGGTGCTGGGTTTCGGGGGTGCGGCGCAGCATCTCGCGGAAGGCATCGAGGCTGTGGACGCCCTGGTCGTAGAAGCGCCGGGAGAGGGTGATAGCGTTGCCGTTGCGGGTCATGGTCAGGGCGCTGACCACGGGCAGGGGCTGATTTTTGTGGCCCCCGAGGGAAAACCACAGCGGCATGCCCGAGGGCATCTGGGCGGCGTCGAGGTAGCCCCCGGCCATGCCGTCGACAATGCCGCGCCAGCTGGTTTCGCGCACCAGGTTGACCTCATCCAGGCCGTGCTTGGCAAAGAAGCCTTTCTCTTTGGCGATCGCCACCGGAGCGCAGGCGGTTAGGGGCACAAAGCCGATGTCCAGGTTCACTTTTTCCAGGCCATGGCGAGCCACTACGGCGGTCTTGAGGGCGCGGCGCTTTTTGATCCGCTTTTGCTGGTTGAGGAAGTAGATGATCTCGCTGCGCAGGCTGTAGTAGCTGGGGTGCTCAACCACCTCCATGCGCTGGCGAGGGCGGGGGATATCGACCTCGAGAATGTTGCCGATTTCGGCCCCGGGGCCGTTGGTGAGCATGACGATGCGATCGCTCAGCAGCACCGCCTCATCCACATCGTGGGTGACCATGACGGCGGTGACGTTGTTCTCGTCGCAGATTCGCATCAGCTGGGTTTGCAGATTGCCCCGGGTCAGCGCATCCAGCGCCCCAAAGGGTTCGTCGAGCAAGAGCAGCTTGGGCCGAATGGCCAGGGCGCGGGCGATCGCCACCCGCTGCTTCATGCCCCCCGAGAGCTGGTCGGGCATTTTGTCGGCGGCGGCCTGCAAGCCCACCAGGTTGATGTGCTCTTGCACAATGGCCCGGCGATCGCCCTTGGGCAGATCACCACAGACGCTGTTCACCGCCAGGGCGATGTTGTCGCGCACCGATCGCCAGGGCAGCAGCGAATAGTTTTGGAACACCACCATGCGATCGGGGCCGGGCTGGGTGATTTTTTTGCCCTCCAGGGTCAGCACCCCAGAGCTGGGCAATGACAAGCCTGCGATCATGTTTAGCAGGGTCGATTTACCACAGCCCGAGTGACCGATAAAGGAGACAAATTCCCCTTTTTTAATGCTTAAATCAATACCTTTTAGAGCGATATATTCACCGCCGTCGGACAGGGAGAAGACCTTGTCCACCTGGTCCACTGCCACCAATAAACTCATGGTTCTATCCTCGCGATCGTTGTGTTGAATGCTATAAATCCCCTCCAGGGAGGGGTAGGGGTGGGTCTGCCTAAACTCCGGAGCCCACCCCGCCCTCCGGGCACCCCTCCCTGGAGGGGAGAGATTGACTACTTTCGGGCTGGGGCAATCTTCATTTGTAAAAAGGCGATCAGGCGATCGAGCAGCAGCCCCACAAAGCCGATGTAAAATACCGCCAAAATGATTTCGCTGATGTAGTTTTGCTGGTAGGCATCCCAGATAAAGAAGCCAATTCCCACAATCCCCGACATCACAATTTCTGCCGCGATAATCGCCAGCCAGGCCAGGCCGATCGCAATCCGCAGGCCGGTAAAAATGTAGGGCAGCGCCGAGGGAAACAAAATATTGAAGTAGTAGTCTTTGCGCGATAGCTGCAATACCTGAGCCACGTTGTTATAGTCTTCAGGAATTTGCTTGACCCCTTCAATGGTGTTGATCAAAATGGGCCACACAGCGGTAATGAAAATTACGAAGATGGCAGCGGGCTGGTTTTGTTGGAGGGCTACCAATGCGATCGGTACCCAGGCCAGCGG
>JBARVK010000447.1:0-6254 GCA_049646225.1 Nodosilinea sp. | reverse complement strand
GCGATCGCCCGTCGGGCGGCGGTACGGCGGGTCGATAGGCCACGAGCCCCGCTACACCCGCCAGCACAAACAGCAGCAGCACATTGACGCGAAAGACGAGTAAGAGCAGCAGGACAGCAAGGGCGATCGCCACCCCCTGCCAGTCTTTGATCACCTTTTTGCTCAGCTTCCAGCAAAAGCCGAAAATAATGGCGATCACCACCGGTGAAATGCCGAGGAACAAATCTTCGATTTGGGGCACCCCCTGGAACCGAAAGTAGGCCCAGGACAGCACCACCAGGATGACAAAGGCTGGGGCCACAAAGCACAGCCCTGCCACCAGCGCCCCCAACGGCCCCGCTCGCAGGTAGCCCGTATACAGGCCCATTTGAGTCGACGCGGGGCCGGGCAGCATTTCGCAGATCGCCACCCCTTCAATAAACTGGTCTTCTTCAAACCAACCGCGCCGCGCCACGGCCTCGTCGTGGATCATGGCGATGTGGGCCTGGGGACCACCAAAGCCGATCGCCCCCAGCTTCAGGAAGAGGAGCGCTAGCTCTTTCAACCGGGCCGATAGCGCTTCTGGGGATGGTTCTACAGCTACAGGATCTAGATTGGGCGGTTGGTTCATAGGTAACACAACAATCCTGAAGCCAACGTAGCGGGATTCGAGCGCGAAATCCTATATCAGGCAATACATTTCTTGCTTTGACAACATTTGTGTTATTAAGCTCAGTGAGTATTTCCGGCCCTGGGATTGACGGGCTATCGACTTGAGCTGAGCAGTAGCGAAGCAATTAAAGTGCGCCGTCGACCAGAGCTGGGCATTGCGACGTGGGTGCATCCCACTTTTATAAATTTGCCATTCTCCGGCTATCTGGCTTGCCATTCCCGTGTAGACGGGAATCCACGTCGGACGGCTTACTCCCAGATAGATTCCCACTTTCATGGGAATGACGCAGGCACTTGCAGAAGTGGGATCCACCCTGCGACGTTGCCCGTGTCAGAGCTGTTTCGAACAGACCTGGAAACTGATTTTGCTATTTTGCCCATAGCAAAATTTTCGCGGCGCAAACGGTAGCACCTGGTTGACCTGAAGAGAAAGTGCTGGGCTCCGGGGGCAACGGTATTTCTAAACTTTGTTTTAGAACGGTTTTGAGCCGACCGTTTTGAATCGACCAAGGCGAAGCGTTGAGGGAGCAATTCAGAGCGCAGGCGCATTGAGTCTCACCCAGGGCGATCGCTAGCCGCTCTAGACATTTAGTTGACAAAGTCCCAAAAATGGCCGGGAAAAAGGTTAATGCCCAGGGCCGATTTGATCAAATAGCCCAGAATCACTACGCTGGTGGTCAAAGCTAGGTTAAATCCCAACAGCAGCGCCACGGCTACAACCCAATTGCCCCAATGCGTTAGCCGCGAGACCGGCACATCCCGCTGGGTGCGGCGGCGATCTTTACCCACCATCAGCACAATGAAGTAGCGGCTAATCAAGAGGTCAATGGTGAACCGCAGATCGACTAGCTTAGGTACTGGTTTGGGAATGGCCAGGGCAATGACTCGCTCAAAATCTGCCTGCTGATGGGGTGAAAGACTGGCCAGCACCTCGGGCTGAAGCTGGGCCAGGTAGGTGGCCGGATGAGGCGTTGACTGTCGCGCTGCTGCCGATTCAACTGGGGACGCTGCGGTACGACCCTGACGAAGGCTATGCCAGTAGGCTTTCATAGGACATTCAAACCTCGTTGATTTTGTTTTGCACTTGGTCTACATTTCAGGCCCTAGATGTTGTCCCAGGGCACCCAGCCGGGCCACTGGCTTTGGTAAAGCCTGGTTCCACCCCACAGGGCCAGCAGCAGGCCTATCGTCAGTCCCAGATGTTGGGGCCAGCGGTAGGGGGATGGTTTTCGCTGCAGAGTTTGCCCGAGTTTAGCCAGCAGACTCACGACGGTGAGGCTGAACATCCACACGGCCAAAACGGTGTAAGCCCAGTATTTGTAGGGGATGTCATTGGGCCAAAAGGCCGGCAAGATATTGAAGACGACCACAAAGGCGATCGCACTGGAAACCACGGCACTAGCGGGCACCACGCTGCCCCAGCCCACCCCTAGCCCGTAGGTCACCAGCAACCCGGCCATCACAATGATCGCCTTAGGCGCAGCCAGGGCGGCCAACCACCAGCCCCAGGCCCCTACTCCCAAGGCTAAAATTCCTAGCCACCAGGCAAATCCAATCACGGTGTTACCGACTGAGTTTCCAAAGGACTTCTTAAAAGTGCCCTGGAGGTGGCCCTATCGTTCGCTTCAGAGGCCGATTTGACCAGGGTTTATGGAAACTTTAAAGTTCAGCTGGGCTAGGAGCACTGAACGCGAGGCCTTCAGCGTCGGACCGTCTGTCATAATTCTCAGCGTGGCGAGCCGTTGAACGCTATGAAACCCTATCAGACTATTCCAATCCGTGACTGTGGCGAACCGCTGGTGCCTATAGCTGGCGATCGCATCTTTCTGGTGCAGCCCCACCCCTACCAATTACTGGGGGCACCCTATGGACAGCAGTCACCCTACATGGTGCGATCGGGGGTGCTGTCGGCCCTGATGCAGGCTCAGGACTACCTTCAACAACAGTGTCCGGGCTGGGGCATTCAAGTGTTTGACGCTTTTCGTCCGGTGGCGGTGCAGCGCTTCATGGTGGAGCACACCTTTTTAGAGCAGGTGCAGGCTCGGGGCTGGGCGGCTGAGGCCCTGACCTCGGCTGAACAAGAGGCGGTGATGGCCGAGGTGATTCAGTTTTGGGCGGTGCCCAGCGACGACCCGGCCACCCCTCCGCCCCACAGCACCGGAGCAGCATTGGATGTCACCCTGGTCACTGAAGCCGATGCGGTGGTGGATATGGGCTCGCCCATTGATGAAGTATCGCCGCGATCGCATCCTGACCACTTTGCTCTCAGCGACCTGCCCCAGCAGCAGTTCCACAAACACCGTACGCGGCTCAACCAGGTGATGGAAGCAGCTGGGTTTCGCCGCCACCCCAACGAGTGGTGGCATTTTTCGCTGGGGGATCAGCTGTGGGCCTGGCAGCGGCGGCAGGAGACGGGCCGCGAAGACTTTTTGGCCCACTATGGGCGAGCCTCGGTAGACTTGTGGGTACAGTGATACCACCGGGTGCGCTCACCCTTGAGGAGGCAATGGCAATGGCAGTACGGCCATGGATACGGCAGGCAGCCCTGTTGCGACTTAATCGCATTGCGGCACAATTGAGGGGCGCAGGAAAAATGATTTGGGCACTGGCTCTGCTGGTGGGAGTGCCGGTACAGGCCCAGTCTACGGCGGTTTTGCAGTCGTCGCTAGCGTTAGCCGTGTGCTTGAGCGATTGGGATAGCGCGATCGCCCGCACCAGCGATCTTGAGCAAGTACCTGGCCTACCGATCAAAACCCAGGCCGATCTGGTGATCGTTCGCCGTCAGCTACAGCGCTTGCGCCAAAACCAGGCGATCGTGACCGATATTCCGGCCTGCCAGCCTGTACTAGAGGGCTTTGGCCTGCCGGGCTACACGGGGCGGCCTTTGCAGCTAGAGCGGGCGGCAGCATCCCAGGTTGGTTTGGATAGCGCTACGCTGATTCCAGACCGAACCATTCAACAACTGGAGGCCTTTTGGCAGGCTAGCCTGAACGTCAGTGCCGACACTTCCCTCGCTCCCCTAGGCGAGGCTCGCCGCATCAACACCCGCAGCGGCAGCGGCGTATCGACCGGGGCCGTCAGTCGTCGCGTTGACCTGTATGCCTTTCTCGGGGCCGCAGGTGATGTTCCTAGCTTATCCCTAGACGTCATTGAGCAGCGGCAAGGACTGTTGTACACCGACGACAGCTCACTCCTCTTTTTGTTTGATGCCGAGGGCCGACTGCTGGGTGAAGCCCGCGCCACTTCAACCGTTCCGCCGCGACTGGAGGCTATCTCTTTACCCGCTACCGGGGTTTACTACGCGGCGGTAACCACGCCCCAGCACCGGCCCGTACTTGACGAAGGTGGCTTTATCACGGGCTGGCAGGGCATTGGCACCAGCGCCGTGACCTATACGCTGACGGTACGAGGCGTAACGCCATCGCCAGAGCTGGGGGCTCAGGGGCGGTGAGCGAAGTGGAGGAGGTAGGGGGGAGATGGAGATGGGAAGCTAGGGAGATGAGGGGAAAACTTAGGGTTTGAATCGAGTTGTGATCTTCCCCACCTTCCCCACTTAATCCTCTGATCTCCCCGCCACTCCATCACTCCCTCATTCCCCTCTACGGCTGACGACAAATCCCGAAGACCGACGTAAACCCGTGCAGAAAGGTCGTCTGCCCGACGGGGCCAATTTCACCGCTGCAAAAAAAGCCCCCCAGCGGCAGGCCCGGCAAATATTGAGAAAACAGGTTGGAGTCAAAGTTGGCCTGGTTGTACAGCCCTTCGCCTCGCCCGTTGCAGACGAACATCAGGGCACCGGCTGGAGTAGTCGTGGCCGGGGCCTGGCGCTGGTAGCGCTGGAGCAGATTTTCTAAATCAACCGCCGACGTGTGAGCATCGCGGAGATGAAACTGCACCCGCTGGCCCGGGCGCAGCCGATCGCCCACGGCAATCGCGCCCACTTTTGGATCAACCCCCAGCAGGGTACGAATGAGAAAATCGCCCTGGTCGAGGGTGAGCTGGAAACTATCTTTGGCGACGCCAATAAAAAGAGCGCTCTGGGCTAGCTTGCGATCGCTCTCAGATAGCGTTTCAAACAGGTCTTGCAGCAGCTCTAGGGGCGGGTGGGCGTCGTCGCCATCGACCGTACCCAGGGTGAGTAAAATATTGCGCTCGGCGCTGTCAACCCTGTAGACGGGTCCAATGGGGCGGCATCCCTGGGCCACAATAGTATCCAGAACCAGCGAACCCGAGAGGGCAACACCAACGATCCCTTCGGTGTGGAGAGTGCGATCGCAAAACAACCCGCTTTGGCGATTAAAACCGTCAATGCTAGCCAACCCGCCAATTTTTACGCCGCTTGGGTAGGCAAAATCTAGCCCCTGCAGCAGGTCATTAACGCTAGATGCAAAGGGGTCAGCCATCAAAATGAACTGAGGATTTTGCTCCGGCGCTACCCCAATCAGATCCGACCAGGCGGTAGGCGGGCTGTCTAAGTCGGGCAGGTCATCGTTCGATACATGAAAACTTCGCACCGACACCCCTGGCAGCTTGGCCACCGTCAGGCTGAGGGCAGGAATGTCTTCTAATTCCTGAGGCTGTCCCAGCGCATCAGTCCCCACAATACCGCCACCGCTACAGCCGACCAAAGCTGGTATGGGCAGCAGGCTTTGCAGCAGGGGCAACAGCCGAGCAAACTCACTGGTAAATGAGGACGAAATAAACACCACCCCCAGGTCAGGAGCCGCCGTTAATCGCCCTTTTAGCTGCTCAACCACCTCTTTGACTGCCCCTTCTAAGGACGGGCAGGTCGACACAGCGTTAGCCCACTCCATGGGCGGGTGGCCCGGCTGGACAATGTCGGTCATCGGGTATATCCCCTTGTCGCGTGGTTCCAGTCTAGATCGGAATGCTGACTACCTCGGTTAGTTTGCCTGAGCAGACTGGCTTAGGGCCTGGCTCGACTAAACAATGTTCAGCAGACACCCCCGTCCGGGCCGGGATGTGTAATATGAATAATAGGTACTTCTACTGAGCCTTACCGCTATGAGCGCTGGGCGGGTGGTATCGAGCTGGCGGTTTTTCTTGTCAAGGGAGTAACCCTCCCCCCGTGGGGTAGAGTTTCCATCGCCAGGCCATCTAAACCAGTGAAGTATACTGAGCCTGAAGCCGGGATATGCCACTTAAAACCAGTGGATTTATCCCCTCTTAGTTGCCAGGCGGCAGTCTCCCACGGTAGTTGTTTACATACGGTAAAGGAAGCAAATGAGCGACAACATCAAAGAGCGCATTGAGAAAGAAATTGAAGACGCCCGCTCTGCGTGCGACGTCTCTGGCAGCAGCTCTCAAGAGTGTGCCGCTGCTTGGGATGCGGTCGAAGAGCTTCAGGCTGAAGCGTCTCACCAGCGCGCCAAGGGGACTGATAAAACGTCCCTAGAAACCTACTGCGACAGCAATCCCGAAGCCGATGAGTGCCGGGTCTACGACAATTAAGCGATCGCGAATTTTCTCCGAGAGCTTAAAACATCCTAAAGAAACGTCCTGGCCACCGGGGCGTTTCTGACATTTTTGCTGTCGTTAACCCTTTCCTCAACCCCGACCTTGTAATCGAGATAGTTATGGCG
>JBARVK010000446.1:0-2522 GCA_049646225.1 Nodosilinea sp. | reverse complement strand
GTCGTAGACCGCTTCTTGCTGCTCAATCGGCAGCAAAGGAATCGCTCCTGTCACCCGCTTAATCAGGGCGACTTCAGAGCCGTCGTTTTGGGGTTTGAGGGTCGGAAAGTCCAATTGAGCGTTGAGTTCCATGTCATCGCTCAGTAGCTCACTCACCACCTGTTCCCCGTAGGCATTCATGAAATCCACCACATTGCTGATGGAGATATCGGTCTCCCGTGAGGCGGTGGTCTTGGCGTTGAGGCTGGCCATCTTACGACACAGAATCGCGCCGGGTCGTTTCTCGGCGGGCAAATCCCCCATCAGCAGGGTGTAGCTGGGGAGTTCCACCTGCCCGGTGCGGTGAATCCGGCCCAGCATCTGCATAAAGACGTTGATATCCCGCTCAGCCTGGGCGACGATCATGTGCCGGGGTCGCTGGTCGGCGAACTTTTCGGAGGCGTGGAGGGAAATCCCCGTTGAGCCGGAGCAGTTCAGCAGGATGGCATCGGCATCTCCGGCGTTGAAGAGCGCGACCGCTTCAATCTTGGCTTTGGAGGAGGTTTCGCCTTCGGTGCGGACTTTGTAGGTGGTGGTGCCATCGGGGGCATAGTCCAATCCGGCTTTGCGCCCGGTGACTTCGCTGATCCGGTAACCGGCCTGCTCCAGCCGCTGTTCGATGTAGTCGATGGGGCTGATGGGAATGCGGCTGAAGTCCCCTTCCCGGATACATTCCAGGGCATCCTCATAGGCAAAGAGTCCTCCATCGCCTAGTTCATCATCGGTCAAGCGGTGACGGTCACTTTGGCCTTGGTAATTCCGCAGCACCACGTCCCGTGAGCGTTCCAGGTAGCGCTCCAGCAAGTTGGCGAAGGAGAGGTCGAGGCGATCGCCGTGCTTCAGATCATGGGCGTCGGCATAGCTCTGGATAAAGCTGCCCATGGTGTTGGCGACCGCGATCACGGGTTTTTGGCCATTTTGCAAGGAATGAATCGCCTCCTGCACCGTGGCTTCAGACTTCTGCGCTAGCAGTCCCTGCTCGATGCAGTTGTGCATCAAGGAGGTGAAGTTGGTACTCTTGGCTCCAACCTCACCGATGGCGTTGTCGTCTCCCAGGGCTTTGGCTTCTTTTTTGAGTTCCTTGTCCAGCTCTTTAACGGCCTTCTGCTTGGCCCGGTCAAAGTCTTTGATCGCTCGCATGGCAGCAGAGAACTCATCGGCGACATCGCGATCTACCGGCACGACTTTGGCCTGGAAGCTGACGCCGTCATAGGAGCGCTCGCGCCTGAGCATCTGGCCGGAGGCAACAAACTTACTGGCCACCATTTGCTGAAGGGGCACCCCGCCACGGGTGAGGATGTTTTCCAGGGCATCCATGCTGCTGACGGCCAGACGCAGGTCGGTGCGACGGGCGTAGAGATCCATCACGTCAGGGCGTTTGGCGTAGGTGGCGGAGGAGTAGAAGACACCGGAGGAGAGGTCGATGAGCTGGCGAACAAACTCGGCTCGATCTGGGGCTTGATTCTTTAGCTGCCATTCGTTCTTGGTGCCGCCCGCTTCATGGGCTTCATCCAAAATCAGGATGGCATTGGGGGCGAGGGCTCTCAGGAACTCCCGACGCAGGGGCTCTTTTTTGCCCACCGTTTGCAGCTGGCTATAGGTCGTAAAAATAGCGCTGTGATTGTTGAGAGTGCCGGAGCGCATCATCTCCAGCATGGCCTTCTCTTGCTGAGATCTGCGCCCCGTCAGCAGTTCACCGCCGTTGGGCAGCGGAATTTGAATGTTGATGTCGGTAGCAAAGGGGTGAAACTGATGGGTGCCAATGTCGGAGACATCGCGCATCATGTCGGCATAGAGGGTCTTATCTTTAGTGACGAAGATGGCGTGCTTGCCCTGCTGCTGGGCATAGCGCATGATGCTGGCACAAATTCGGCCTTTGCCAATGCCGGTTTGATCGCCTGTGATGAAACCCTGCCCGCGCTCCAGATTGTCGATAGCCAGCGCTGATGTATCCACCTGCTCTGCGCTGAAGTACTGGTGGAGTTCTTGAGTTGAGGCGTAGCCCAGTCGGGTGGCCAGATACTCATCAATATCCCCATGGCGCTGCTCAAAGTGATCCAAAGCGGCCTGGGCGGCACTCACCATGTTGAAGGGAATTAGCGTTTGAGAAGAAACGCCTTGGCTTTTGGGGAGATACGCCACCTGCTTGGGTTGGGCGTAGGCGTCTTCCGGCATTGACGTTGTGTTGGATTCGGGAGAGATGTCCATGGGAATGTCCTTGCCTAGTGCTGAAGGGTGGCGCTCAGGGCCATGAGCCAGGCTTCCAGGTGGGTGTCTTGATGGAATTCCAGAAGCGGCTCGAATTGGGGCTGGGTGGGTGAAAATGGCGTCGTCGGGAAGGTGGTTCGCCCCATTCCCGTAAGCCAAAAGGCTTCGCTGAAGGTTGAGTTGTAGAGAATGAAGGCTTCCGCCCACTCCAGCCGCCAGGCCCACAGGTTGAAGGTCTCCGGGTCGTCCTGGCTTAGCAGTGGAAAGTCCTGGGA
>JBARVK010000445.1:0-3443 GCA_049646225.1 Nodosilinea sp. | reverse complement strand
GCCACCTTGACCTTGGCTCGAATGCCGTACTCTTCGGTGCCCTTTTTAAGGGTTTGAATGCGGCGAATATCGAGCCGCACCGAGGCGTAGAACTTGAGCGCGTTGCCCCCGGTTGTGACCTCTGGATTGCCGTAGGAAATGCCTATTTTTTGCCGCAGCTGGTTCAAGAAGATGACCGTACACTGCGACTTACCAATGCTGCCGGTGATCTTGCGCAGGGCCTGGCTCATCAGGCGAGCCTGCAAGCCCACGTGGGCGTCACCCATTTCGCCCTCGATTTCAGCGCGGGGCACCAGGGCGGCGACCGAGTCGACCACCACCACATCAACCGCCGCCGATCGCACCAGCTGATCGACCACCTCCAGCCCCATTTCGCCCGTGTCGGGCTGCGAGACCAGCAGCTCGTCAATATTGACCCCCAGGGCTTTGGCATAGATCGGGTCGAGGGCGTGCTCGGCATCGACAAAGGCCGCTACCCCACCGGCTCGCTGGATCTCTGCTACCGCATGGAGGGCGACGGTGGTTTTACCGGAGCTTTCGGGGCCGTAGATTTCGATCACACGCCCCTTGGGCAGGCCACCCCCCAGGGCGAGATCTAGGGTAAGGGCTCCGGTAGGAATCGTTTCAACCGTCATTCGACTGGCTTCGCCCAGACGAATGATCGAGCCTTTACCAAAGTTGCGCTCAATCTGGCTGAGCACCATGGAAAGTGCCTTTTGCTTTTCGGTGACGTCGTTGCGTTTAGGAGCCATAACTGTCTGGGGTAATTCAGAGTTTTGGGTAATCTGCCGATCGAGAGTGGTGCAAGCGAATGCTTCGGTGAGGCTAGCCTAGGGCCGAGCCCGAGCGATGCCCTTAGTAAACCCCACTTCAGCTCAGAAGTGTAGTCGTCTTTGGGCAAAAAGGTTTAGCTGCGAGTGAGGACAGGCGTGATGCACTAGCGCATTGCCTCGGCTCAACTATTATAGTACACTTGAACCATATTAAATAGTCTCTTTGGTGGGAAGCACCCACCCATTTGGGCAAAGCCGATCGAGTTTACCCGCTTAGCTGAGCAAGCCAGCTAGCTCAATGGGCTAGCGCTAGGTACCGATAGAATCACGGGCTAAAGGGGCCAGTACCGATGGATACAGGTCGTTTAATTCATGTTTCCGTATTTCCGGGCTGGGTGGCGGGAGTGACCTACCACCAGGGACTGGGGTACCGCTGCTGGGTAATCAACCCCGAGATGACTGTGCTCAACGATGGGGAAATGTATTCCAGCAGTGAGGAGGCGATCGCCGCTGGTCGCCTCTTTATTCAACATTCTACCGAGGCCGGGCCCGATCGCGGCAGCAGGGGATAATGGGCAGGTTGTTTGAGCTTGCCTCAATTATTCTGGGTAGAGTCGCCCGATGGAATACGTTCTTGCCCAGGCGGGAATAGCCGTCTTTGCCATGTCTGGGGTACTGTCTGCAACCCGCCAGCGCCTCGATCTTTTTAGCATTGTGGTAGTTGGCCTGCTGACTGCCGTGGGCGGCGGCACGCTAAGGGACATGATTTTAGATGTGCCGGTGTTTTGGCTAGTCGATTTGACTGCCTTCTGGGTGGCGATAACTGCCTCGTTCGTGACGTTTATCGGCGTCCGCTTTATTCTTAAACTGCCGATGCGCCTGCTCTCGTATCTCGATGCCATAGGCATCGCCTTATTTTCAATCCAGGCGATTGATCGAACGTTGGCCCTGGGCTATCCCGCTGCCGTAGCCGTGGTCATGGGCCTAATTACCAGCATCGCCGGAGGCATTGTTCGTGATGTGGTCACCCATCGGCCTACACTACTGCTGTCACGGGAGTTCTACGCTACACCAATTTTGCTGGGCGGCATCTTCTACATCCTGCTGAGCCAGCTCACGTCTGCTCCGGCCATCCGATTGATAGCCATGGGGGTAATCTTTGCAACGCGGGCGATCGCCATTCGCTGGCGGCTCTGTTTGCCGCTGCAGCTCACCCTTAAAATCGACCTGGATCAAGAGCAGGGATTCTAGTACTCTAAGGCGGAAATATGCCTACCATTCAGAATCGCTTGACTCCCTAGCTGCCCTGCGCCTCAGTAATCGGCAACAGTCTACTAGAAAGGCCCGATCATGAATCAAGCTATCCGGGTTTTGCAGGTGCCGCAGGGCCAGGTTGCAGTGGATGGCGTTAGGCAGTGTTTTAGAGAATTAAGCCTTTGTTTAGCCGAAAGTTGGGCGATCCACCCAGCTCAAAAATGTCACAATAGGCCCAATCGCTCCATCCCCATGGCCATGGACAATACCACCCTAGTTCCGCTAGTTGAGCAGATTACCCAGCAGCTCAAGACCCTGTCTGAGGCAGAGCTGAACACCATCCGAGACTTTGTTGACTACTTGGTCTGGAAGCACCACGGCGACGAGGCCCAACCCCTAGATAAACGCTCTGCCGAAGCGCGGGCGATGGAGCGAATCAAAGACCTGGACGACCCGACCCAGTGGGTGACGGTCATCGAAGCAGGCGAAGAAGTTGATGTTGAGCGTTTACACCAGCGGCTAAGAGATCGTGGCTTCCAAATCGAGATACCTGATTAAAACCCACCGATTGGTTGAAGGAGAAGATTTACCGGCATTGACGGGTGAGCTGAGAGAGATTTTCAGCGATCTTTGCGAGTCGGTCCTGATTCTTGACCCTATCAATGTCTTGGTTTGTCTAGCCATGCCCTCAAAGGCCAACTAAGCCATTATCGAGCGATCGAAATTGACTGGAACGGCGTTGCCTATCGCTTGGTTTACCGCATCTATGACTCTCCAGCCCCCAGGCGAGTCGTGGTCTTGAGTTTCGCCGAGCATGACCCGGCTTACGAGCGGGCGATCGCGCGCAAAAGCAGTTAAGTGGAGTCGCAGGTAGTCTTGCGATTATTCAAGCCGCAGCCAGCTGGGTCAAACAAGACTATTCCTGAGCCATAATGGGGCCAGATTTTGCAAAGTGTCATCCATGGCCGACCTTCCCCATCGCACCAATTCCCTGGCCTGGCAGATTCGTCTGGGGTGGCAAAACCTGGGGGAGTGGTTTGAGTACCAGTTTTCTAAGGTCGATGTAAATCCTCCAGAGCTACCCCGCTGGCCCTGGCTAGAGCCCGTAGCGCGGGGGCTATTTTGGCTCACCATCACCGCCCTGGCCCTCTGGCTCAGCTGGCTACTTTACCAGAGCATCACCGCCTACCTGAACCGACAGCAAATCAGATCCGGCACATCTAAAACAAACCTTCCCTCCCAGGAGGCGCTGAAGCAGGCGGCCTACTGGTGGCGCGAGGCCCAGCGGCTGGCCCAACAGGGTGACTACGCCGCCGCCTGCAAAGCGCTCTACATGGCGGGGCTGGCCCGGCTTAACGACACCGAAACCGTACTCTACCGGCCTAGCCGCACCGATGGCGAATATCTCGACTGCAT
>JBARVK010000444.1:0-2206 GCA_049646225.1 Nodosilinea sp. | reverse complement strand
TCTGATGATGCGGGTCAACCGCGAGGGCTACATTCTCAACCTCATTTCTGGCGGTGAGATTACGCTCTACGGCCCTATTGCCTTCGATCAGCGGCAGTCGATATATGATAGTTTTCCCCAAGATTTGGCCGATCGGCGACTGCACTACGTGCGGCTAGCTCTCGACACGGGCCTACCCCAGCGCTATGAACATGCCCTAGAGCTCAACCATGAGCTGCGGTACGAAGAATCGCGGGTGGTGCCCATCAATGATGCTGAAGTATTAGTCATTGTGCGCGATATTACCGAACGCAAGCGGGCCGAGGCCATTCAGGCTGACCTTAACCAAAAGCTCCAGGTCGTCAATGCCGAGCTGAATCGGCTGGCTACCCTAGACGGGCTGACCGAGATCGCCAACCGCCGCAGTTTCGATCAAGCGCTCGATTTAGAGTGGCAGCGGGCCCGCCGCCAGCAGAAGTCGCTGTCTCTGATTCTCTGTGATATTGACTACTTCAAACCCTACAACGACAACTACGGCCATTTAGCCGGTGACGACTGCCTGCGCCAGGTAGCCCAGGTTTTGGATTCAGTGGTGCAGCGTCCCGGCGACCTGGTCGCCCGCTATGGCGGTGAAGAATTTGTGCTGCTGTTGCCCGATACCGCCATCGGCGGAGCGATCGGGGTAGTGGAAAAAATTCAGGCGGCGATCGCTCAGTGTCGGCTGCCCCACGCCTACTCTAAGGTGGCACCGGTGATCACCCTCAGCTTTGGTGTGGTGTGCCATCGCCCCTCGGTAGAGGAGCATTCTCCCCGCGAGCTGGTTCACCGTACCGACCTGGCCCTCTACCAGGCCAAGGCCCTGGGCCGCAACGGCTATGTGGTGGGCGATAGCCTGGGCTAGCCTTGATGTTCACCGCGCGGTGGCCCACACTAGAGGTGAGCTTCCCCTGGCGTTCTATGACCTATTCTGATCTCACCTCGGCTACCACTCCTGCGGCCCTCAGCGTGGGCGGTCTGGTGGACTATATCAAAGCGGTGCTGGAGGATGACCCTACCCTGCGCCAGGTGTGGGTGGTGGGGGAAGTTTCTAGCGCCAACCCCCACGCCAAGGGGCTGTTTTTTACCCTCACCGACCCCGATACCGGGGCCGCCATCAATGCTGTCGCCTGGCGCAGCCAGCAGGGGCGGCTGACCACAATGCCCACGGTGGGCGACCAGGTGATTGCCCTGGGCACGGTAAAGACCTACCCCCAGCGCAGCAGCTACCAGCTAACGGTGTGGCAGGTGCTACCCAGCGGCGACGGGCTCAAGGCCCTGCGCTACCGCCAGCGGCGTCAGCGGCTAGCCGCTGAGGGTCTGTTCGACCCCGAGTTTAAGCGCCCCCTGCCCGCCCTGCCCCAGACCATCGCGGTGGTGTCGTCGCCCCAGGCCGCCGCCTGGGGCGATATTCAGCGATCGCTGCGCCACCACCATCCAGGTCTACAGGTTCTGTTTTCGCCCGCCACGGTGCAGGGCGACAGCGCCCCCGCCTCAATTGTGGCGGCGATCGATCGCGTCGCCGCCGATGGCCGGGCCGAGGTGCTGATTTTGGCGCGGGGCGGCGGAGCCAGCGAAGATCTAGACTGCTTTGACGACGAGCGGGTGGTGCGGGCAGTCGCCAACTGCCCCATGCCGGTGGTGACAGGCATCGGCCACCAGCGCGATGAGTCCCTGGCGGACCTGGCTGCCGATGTGTGTGCCCACACGCCGACGGCTGCTGCGATCGCCGCCGTTCCGGCCCTAGCTGATCTAATCGACGCTCACCGCCAGCAAGTCACCCGGCTCAACACAATGGTCAGCGATCGTCTGGTCGAAGCCCAGGATGATCTGCACTACCTGGCTCAGCGATTGCTGCGCACCCGCCTCGACCAGCGGGTGCAGCAGCAGCAGCAGCACCTCAAGCAGCTCAAGCGCCGCCTGGTGCAGGGGGTACAGGTAGAGCTGCGGCAGGCCAGCGATCGCACCGCCGCCCTGCGTAGCCACCTGCTGACCCTCGACCCCGATACCGTAGTGCAGCGCGGCTACGCCCTAGTGCGCGACGACGCCAACCAGCTCGTCACCCAGGCCACCGCCACCACCCCCGGCCAAACCCTCCAGATCCAGCTCGCCCAGGGCCACCTCACCGTTCAAGTCACCCAAGTCCATCCCCCACCCCAATAACCCCCCGTCCGCTCATCCACCCATCTAC
>JBARVK010000443.1:0-1981 GCA_049646225.1 Nodosilinea sp. | reverse complement strand
AGGTACGCTCGCGAGCGATGAATCCCTCAGGGCCATTCATCGGCAAAATTAGCACGTCTGGAGGTAAGCTGTCGCGCAGGGTTTGCACCAGGGTATGAATGTCAGCGTTGGGGGCAAGCTCAAGCAGGCCAATGTCGGTGGTGGCAAAGCTGCGCTCTGCTTCTTCAGGGCCGCGACTAGCAAAAAAACGCAGAAAGTTTTGGTCGCTCATGATTAAGTTGCCGTTGCCCGAAGCGAAGTCAGTACCCAGGCTAAAGGTGCCCACAATGCGAATTTCGCGATCGGCCAGCTCGGTAATGACCCCGGTTTCGCGGGGGCCGACCTCAGCCCGCGATCGCTCGTCAAGCATGGCGGTATTGGGCAGCCGCAGTTCCTGTTGTCGGGCTAGCACCTCGGGCATGGTTAGCACCGGGTCAGAGGGGTTGTAGGCGATCACCCGTACCGGACGGGTTTTGCGGGTGTCGGGGTTTTTCCAGCGGGCATCGCTGAGGTAGATGGCGTAGGCCCCCTCTACACCGTCGAAAGCCTGGGCCTGGTACAAGCGGCGGCGCGCAAAGGCGCGGGGTACAAACATGTTTCCCTTCAGCCGATTGATAATCACAATGTCGCCATTGAGCCGACTGAGCAGCTGTGTCTGGCTATCGTACAGGGCGTTTTTGAAGCCCGTAAACAAAAACATCAGCAGCACCGCAAAGGCAACCCCGGCCATGGAGGTGAGGAACTTTTTGCGATCGTGAACTAGATTGAGCAGGGCTAGGGGAGTGCGTTTCATGCAAACACCTCCGCTGGGTCAGCGGTGACGGCCTTTCGCACCGAAATCAGCCCCGATAGGGCACACATCAGCACCGTGAGCGTAAACACAAACAACACACGAAACACCGTCATCTGCATAGGCAGCGTACCGGCAGTGGCGTTCAACGCCAGATCGTACAGCCCCAGGGCCAATATTAACCCTGGCACGTAACCCATCAGGGCCAGCAAAATAGCTTCCTGAATCACGGTTTTGAACAGGTAGCTACCGCTATAACCAATCGCTTTGAGGGTGGCGTACTCGCGCAGGTGGTCGCGAATGTCGGTGTAGAGAATCTGGTAGACAATTACCGTACCCACAACAAAAGAGACCAGGACCCCCAGGCCAAAAATGAAGCCAATGGAAGTGGTTTGAATCCAAAACTGGCTTTCTTTGAGGATGATTTCGGGTTTGGTATAGACCTCTACGTCGGCGGGCAGCTGATCCTGCAGAGCGGCTTTGACCCGCTGGGCATCGGCCCCTGGCTGCAGCAGCACTAGGCCCAGACTGACCTGATCGAGCGGTCGCGAATCGAAGTAGCGACGAAAATTTTGATCGCTCATAATCAGCGTGCCGTCGGCGGCAAAGCCCCCGCCGAGGTCGTACTGCCCCACCACCGTAATGCGGCGGCGATCGGCTTCGGTTTCGAGACCAATAGTTTGGGGGCCAAATTCGGGCCGCGATCGCCGGTCTATAAAGGTCGTATTAGGTTGCTGCAAAACCTTGCGTTTCTCAGCAGTATCTAACTCTGGCATCAGAAACACCGGGTCAGCGGGGTTAAAGGCATAAACAAACATCGACCGACTGGCGTTGGTTTCTGGGTTTTTCCAGAGGGCATATTCAGCGTAAAGAGGCATGACCTGCTGCACACCCTCAATACCGGCGGCCTGGTACAGCCGCTCGCGCGGGAAGGCCTTAGTCGAACTGATTTCAAGCGACTGCGGTGAAATCAGGAAAATATCGCCGTTAAATTCGTCATAGAAATTGGTGGTGGTGCTGACCAGGGCACCGAGAAACCCCAGGTTCATAAACATCAGCAGCACCGCAAAGGTAACGCCAGCTACGGCCACTAGCAGGCGAGGGCGATCGTGGCGCAGGTTGTACCAGGCTAGGGGAATGCGGAGTAGGGACAAGGGTTTCATAGCCCTTACGACTCAATATCAATTGCTACGTCCACCTGAAGGTTGGTGA
>JBARVK010000442.1:0-8090 GCA_049646225.1 Nodosilinea sp. | reverse complement strand
AATGGCGGTGGGCATAGGATGCGTTCCAGAGTGATATTTTGTGTTGGGATTGTGCTGTTATCTATCCTAACAACACAGACTCACTTCGACATAGCGGTTGTCCGTAACCCACCGAAGTCGGTCAGTCGCCCTCGGGCAGAACGGGTTTGCTATCGACCGTTATATCCACAGCGTTGATGTCAATGGTGCCGGCCTCGGTCGTCCGCGAGAACCCAGCAGCCTCGGTGTGAAGGGGGGTACCGCAGCTCAGGCAGCGGGTTTCGGCTCCCTTGATGCCGGTCAGTGTGGTGGAGCACACCGGGCAAGGCCCCTGCACCAGATTGCGCCGCAGCCAAAACCGCAGCCCCAGGAACCCCAGCACCGGGGCCGCCAGCAGCAGCACCACCAGCACCGCCAATGACTTCACCAACCAGCCCAGACCCACGGCGCCCAGCAGCCAAACCACGCCGATTAGGGTAAGCCAGCAGCCTAGACCCGACAAGTTCAGCCGAATTTGGTTCAGATTAGGTTGGTTCACAGGGGCGTTCTCCGTGGGGCAAAGGCCAGAGCAGACCCGTGACTATGCCCTGCTCCGTGGCCTCTATTGTAGCGCTGGGCTCGGCCCAAATTAAGCCACCCGATTCGTCCCTAGGGCTTGATGCAGAGACCGGGTCAGGGCCAAAGGGCCAAAGGCGGACACGGTCTCTTGCCGCAGCCACCGTCCCCGACAGCGAGGGTCGTGGCCAGCGAGCATTTCGATACAGGCCGCAGCCACCGCTTCAGGATCGCGGTAGGGAACTCGCCAGCCCAATCGGCCATCCTGCAGGGGGTCGGCAGAACCGTCTGCATCGCCTGAGAGCACCGGCAGGCCGCAGGCCATCGCCTCCAGATACACAATCCCGAACCCTTCCTGGGAGGGCATGACGTAGGCAGCGGCAAGCCGGTAGTGAGCAACCAGGGACTCAGTGGGCACAAACCCGGCAAACACCACGCGATCGCTCACCCCTAGTTTTTCAGCCAGGGCGACCAGCCGGGGCTCGTCATCGCCCCGGCCAATCACCAGGTATTTCACGGTGGGCACAGCGGCGGCAATAGTGGGCAGCGCCCGCAGCGTGACATCGACCCCTTTATAAACGTCCCCCGACCACAGCCGGGCGACGGTCATCAGCACCTTACACCCGGTCAGGCCGTAGGTTTCGACCAGGGCAGAATCGGCAGGCCCAGGACAAAAGACCTCGCCATCGACGGCGCAGGGAATCAGGTGAACCTTGGCCGGGTCGAGACCCTGAGCGGCACAGGCGCGATCGCGGCTGTAGCGGCTAATCGCCCAGATCTGATCGGCCTGGCGCAGGGCCTTTTGCGACCAAAGTGGCAGCGGCTCCCACACCTCTTTGCCGTAGGTAACCACTGTGTAAGGCAGGTTGAGCCAGCGGCATAGCGAAGCCACCAGGGGCAGCAGCAGCACATGACCGCACACCACTCGCTGCGGTCGCTGCTTGATTAAGTGCCTCAGCAGCACGGCCACCAGCCTGACCCTGCCCCAGGCCGCGGGGGTTGAAGCTAGATAGTGAAACCGCAGGGCTGAGCAGCTGTAGGAATTTTCTGCGTCGGCCCGATCGCGCAGCAGAAAGACGTCCGCCGGAGCCGGATTTGGCTGTTTCAGATAGGCCTTAAAGAGGTCTTTGACGTAGGACTGAATGCCCCCCTCACAGGAGAAAATTTCGAGAAAGACAAACGCAATCGCCGCTGAATAATCTCCAGAGGCCGCGCCAAGGGCAGCGGTATTCGCAGGGTTTACAGCGGAAGTATGAGAGGGGGAAGAACCCATTGCAGACGACACTCTCACGGCAGTCTGCCTCTAGGACTCTGAGGCGGAAATAGGCTTACCTTTCAGGCTCGATTGGCACCCCTGCTCCCCCGCAATCGGCAATAGTGCCATGCTTAGGCCATAGTCTACTATGGCTACCCATCTATCCGTTGCCCGGTGCGGGGCGGGGGTTGCTCTACGTTCAGACTGCCCCTAGGGCTAGACTCAGGTCGGGCAGGTACCGTATTTCACAATTGATAGGCAGTTGCGCCCGTCCTTAGCGCGGTAGTAAGTCACCTTGTCCGCCAGGCGGCGCAGCAAAAACCAGCCGTAGCCGCTTTCCAGCAGCTCGCCCGGCTGAGGTTCGGGCAGGAGTTCGGGGTTGAAGGGGGCACCGTAGTCCCAGATGCGAATTTCGACCAGGTCTGTATCAAGGGCCAGGTCAATATCAATGCCGGTTTCTGGGGGCAGATGGGCGTGGGCATGGCGCACCGCGTTGGTAAAGCCTTCGGTTAGAGCCAGAGATAGGCGATCACAGTGGGTACCTACCCAGGCCGACTCACCATCTAGAGAACGGCAGGCTTCGCGAAACCACCGCTGCACCTGGGCAACCACGTCGAGCTGGCTAGTCACTTGCAAATGCGCCTGTGTGGGTGACTGTTTGGGACCTACCCTTGCCATTGCTTACTCCTGTATCAACGCCCACCAGCAACCCTGATATTTAGCTTAGCCAAAGCGTACCGCCTCAGCAAAAAGACCTGCGTAAAACGATACAGTTCTACGCAGGTCTTGCATAACAGATCAAACGAGCCGCTTAGAACAACCCTAGGGTCAGCGATTCTTGAATGGGGAAGGTAGCACCAATGCCCAACCACAGCGTAACCAGCGTACCAAACATAAACAGGGTGGTAGCCAGCGGACGGCGGAAGGGGTTCTGGAACTTGTTGACGCTCTCGATAAAGGGAATCAACATTAGCCCCAGGGGAATGGCGGTCATAGCACCAATACCCAGCAGCTTGCTCGGCACAATGCGCAGAATTTGGAAGGTGGGGTACAAATACCACTCCGGCAAAATTTCCAGCGGGGTGGCAAAGGGGTCAGCGGGCTCACCTACCAGGGCGGGATCTAGCACAGCTAGCGCCACACAGCAGGCAATGGTGCCCAAAATGACCACAGGGAAAATGTAGAGCAGGTCGTTGGGCCAGGCGGGTTCACCGTAGTAGTTGTGGCCCATGCCCTGTTTGAGCAAGTCTCTTAACTTAGGATCGCTCAGATCCGGTTTCTTAATGGTCGCCATCGAAAAACTTCTCCTGTTACAGCCAAGTCGGGCTAGGCCCAACGTTTAAATTAGTTTGAATCAGTCAGTCAGGGCAATCTGTATAGCCGAAACCAAACGTCATGCCCACAAGAGCTTCCCAATCCTAAACGCTCGTACCCTCTCAACACGCCCAAGCGACGCTGAAATTTGCCTTAGAGAGGGCCAGAGATACCCTGCTTACGAATCATCAGGAAGTGGAGCAGCATAAACACCGCGATCGCCCAGGGCAGAACAAAGGTGTGCAGGCTGTAAAAGCGGGTCAGGGTAGACTGGCCAACCGCCTCGCCGCCTCGCATGAGCTCAACCACAGTGGAGCCCACAACTGGAATAGCACCCGGTACCCCAGACACAATCTTCACGGCCCAGTAACCCACCTGATCCCAGGGGAGAGAGTAGCCGGTAACGCCGAAGGTAACCGTGATCACAGCCAGCACCACGCCGGTCACCCAGGTCAGCTCGCGGGGCTTTTTGAAGCCGCCGGTGAGGTAAACCCGAAACACGTGGAGAATCATCATCAGCACCATCATGCTGGCCGACCAGCGATGGATGGAGCGAATCAGCCAGCCGAAGTTGACGTCGGTCATCAGGTACTGCACAGAACTGAATGCTTCAGTGACCGTAGGCTTGTAGTAAAAGGTCATCGCAAACCCAGTGGCGAACTGGATCAGGAAGCAGGTCAGGGTAATGCCGCCCAGGCAATAAAAAATATTGACGTGGGGCGGCACGTACTTACTAGAGATGTCGTCGGCCAGAGCCTGAATCTCAAGCCGCTCATTAAACCATTGGAAGGTCTTAGAGTCAGTAACTTGCTTGGTAAACATGAAGCGGGTAACTCTACATATCAATAAATGCCGTCAATGAAAAATGTAACATAGCTGTAATAGCTACGCTAAATTCCCTGCTATAGATTCTAAGCCCTGAGGAGCGTTCTGCCATCGTCAACTCCCCACAAGACGGCAAGGAATTGGGTGTTTAGGCCAAAAAATAACGACCCTAGCCACCCCAGCGCAGATGAGAAACCTGACTCAGGTCGAAATATTTCGTTACAATCCATGGTGTCGGGTACAGCCCTAGGGGCTGGATTCTCCCCAAGGCTGCAATGGGAGTGCACACGGGTGCCAGCCAGCTCAGACTGAATCGCCCTTTACCAACCCTGTTGTAAATAAGGATTGGGCGCAATTCGAAAAATATAGTCACAATAAACTAATGTAAAGCCGATGCCGAATGGCTGTGGATATCGCCCATCCTTAAATCCAAGCCTACGCTGAGCCAATCTGCTGCGAACGCTTGGCCGTTTCCAAGGACTTTGTTGGCGATCGCTGTTCCTGCGCACCTTCTGCTCTATCACCGCTTGCCTTTGCTCTGCGTCTATGATCAGACCTCTTTTGCGTCTCAGTATTCTCTGCCTGTGTCTGGTTGGGCTAGCCGTAGGCGGAGTGTCAGCGGGGCCAGCCCTGGCCTTAACCCATGAGCAAAATCTGGTGGCGGAGGTGTGGCGCATTGTCAATCGAGCCTACGTCGATGAGACTTTTAACCACCAAAACTGGTGGTTTACTCGGCAGCGCGCCTTAGAAAAACCGCTGGCCAACCGCGACGACACCTACCGAGCCATTCAAGATATGCTGGCTGGGCTAGACGATCCCTACACGCGGTTGCTACCGCCGGCCCAGTACCGCAGTCTGCAAACCAGCACCGCTGGCGAGCTGACGGGGGTTGGTCTGCAAATTTCTAAAGATGAGCACCCCGGCTGGCTGCGAGTGATTGCTCCAATTGAGGGGTCACCGGCAGAGCAAGCAGGCATTCAGCCCCAGGACATAGTGCTTGAAATTGACGGTATGGCCACCACCGACTTAACCCTCGATGAGGCCGCCGCTCGCATGCGGGGGCCGCAGGGCACGACGGTAATGCTCCAGCTGCGCCGCCCCGATGAAACCGCCCCCCGCCAGATCTCGCTAACCCGAGACGTAATTACGCTCAACCCAGTGGTGGCAGCGCTCAAAACAACCCCCGATGGTCAGCCGGTCGGCTACCTGCGGCTGAGCCAGTTTAACGGCAATGCCGTAGACAAGCTGGCGGCAGCGGTTCGAGATCTGGCCGATCAGGGCGCGGCGGGCTACCTGCTGGATCTGCGTAACAACCCCGGTGGTCTGCTCCAGGCGGGCATCGAAATTGCTCGGCTGTGGTTACCGCAGGGCACGATTGTCTACACCGTCAACCGCCAGGGTATTTTAGACAGCTTTGAGGCTTTTGGTCAGGCGATTACCGATGCGCCCCTGGTGGTGCTGGTCAACGAGGGCACCGCCAGCGCCAGCGAAATCTTGGCCGGGGCGCTGCAGGATAACGGTCGAGCCAACCTAGTGGGCAGTACGACCTTTGGCAAGGGGCTGATTCAGTCGCTGTTTGACCTCTCAGACGGGGCAGGGCTGGCGGTGACAGTAGCCAAGTACGAAACGCCCGCCCACCACGACATCAATAAGTTGGGCATTACCCCCGATCGCCTGGTATCCAGCGTGCCGCTCACCCGCGATACCATCGCCACCGAGGCCGACCCCCAGTACCAGGCTGCCCTAGAGATGCTAAGTCAAGCTGCTACGGTGGTCGCCAGTGCTTCCTAACCCATCCTCCTCAACCCGCGTGGAACCCAAGTCCAGTCGCTCGTACCACGATCCCCTCCACGGCGCGATTACCTTGCACGCCAGCGATCCCGATGAAGCGCTGTTGACCCAGCTAATCGACACACCAGCCTTTCAGCGGCTGCGGCGGATTCGCCAGCTTGGCCCAGCCAGCCTCACCTTTCACGGGGCCGAAAGCTCGCGCTTTACCCACTCGCTGGGGGTGATGGCGATCGCCCGTCGCGCCTTTGACCAGATCCAGCGCCGCTACCCCGAGCTGGCCCCCTACCGGGCGACGGTGCTGGCGGCAGCCCTGCTCCACGACATTGGCCACGGCCCCTTCAGCCACACCGCCGAAGAGGTGTTTGGCCTCCAGCACGAGCACTGGACCCGGCGCATGATTCACGATCTGCCGGAGATTCACGACGCTCTGGAAGCCCACTCCGAGGGGCTAGCGACGGCGGTCGAGCAGGTCTACACCCATGAGCACCCCGTCGCGCTGGTGTGGCAGCTGGTGTCGAGCCAGCTCGACTGCGATCGCCTCGACTACCTGCTGCGCGACAGCTACTTTACTGGGGCGAGCTACGGTCAGCTTGATCTCGACCGCATTTTGATGGCCCTGCGGTTTGAGCCCCAGAGCGGTCGGCTGGTGGTGGCTCATAAAGGGTTGTCTGCGATCGAGCACTACCTGGTCGTGCGCCACTTCATGTACGTGCAGGTCTACAACCACCCCAAAAATATTGCTGTTACCTGGCTGCTAGAGCGGGCCTTTGAGCGGGCTCGGGCCGACCTGCACGTGGGTAAGCTAGAGGCCGACCCCACCGTCACCGCCTGGCTGCTGGCCCCCGATCGCCCCCTCACCCTAGATACCTACCTGGCCGGAGACGATATTGTGTTTACCTACCACCTGCAGCGGTGGCGGTACAGCCCCGACCTGCTGCTGGCCGACCTGTGCCGCCGCTTCCTCGATCGCGACCTGCTCAAAACCCTGGAGGTAACACGGTTGACGGTAGATCAGCAGACCGATCTGCTAGCGACTGTTCAGCAGCACCTAGAACAGCAGGGCTACAGCAGTGAGCACTACAGCGGTCTGCGCCGCACCTGGAGCAGTGGCTACACCACCTACAACGAAGGCATTTGCCTGCACAGCGACAACGCCTTCGTCGATATCAAAGACCTGTCGCCGCTGGTGCAGACTCTAAGTCAGCCCATCGAGCGCATCTGGCTGCTCTATCCGCGCGCGATTCACTCTTGGCTGTGGCAAACTTGGGCCGCCTACAGTTCCAGCGCCGAGCCAGAGGCCAAATAGCCGTGCCGTCGGTAGAAACGCGATCGTCGAGCACTACGGCTGCTCTGGCAAAGTTCCCAGGGGCACCTGCTCAACTAGCGCTAGCAGGCTCAGGCTCAGGGGCCACAAAAAATACTGTAAAAATAGCACTGAATTAAAGTAGAGAAACACCATCATTACCAGGGCAGCCGCGATTAAAATACTTGCTTTTTCTGTCCAACAGCTGAGATAAATCAGCCCCATCAGCAAAAGCATCGGCAGCTTGGCCTTTAAGCCCACCAGCCAGGGCAAATCTCGGGAGTAAATCACATCTAGGGACGGCGCAGCCTCAATGTGTGAGCTTCCTAATCGAGTGGCTGAAAACATAATTGATTTTAAAAAACCCTCAGCATTCCATACTAGGAACGGCAGCGATGTCAAAACTGGAACACTTAGAATAATTAAAACCCCGTACACTATATCTTTTATGCGCTTGTCTTTGCTCCCGTTCATCCAAAGGTGAATCAGGTAAAGGGGCAACAAAAAAATAGCAATTTGTTTAATTCCCAGGGAAATACTAAACATTAGCAGTGACCATCTAAGCTTTGTTTGCAGGAGAACTAGCGAGAGCAGCAAGAAAAAGATGGCCGCAAACTCTAAATGGTGTACCCGCGTGATGTAAAGACTCCATCGTCCTAGCAGGAGAACGGCGGCGGCGACAATGCCGATTAGCCACAAACCTCGCCGATAAAAGTAGTTTAGCGTCAGCGCTACTATGCCCAGGTGAAATAGAAATGAAAGGGGCCGCCACAGGTAAAGCCAGCCTAAAAAGGTTGGTAAGCCCATTTTTTGCACTAGTGCCGAGCAGAGATAAGCTAGCGGAAAATAGGTGGCATACTTGTCGTTAGACCGCATGTCGCTGGCTAGCACTCTGGTATAGGGGTTTTCTCCGGCAATAATTCGCTTCCCTTCCAGCCAGATGTAGTAAATATCTTGGCCCATCAAATCGCTGGCCGGTGTAGACCAGAAGCTAATGTGCATCAGCAAACCGGCAACCATCAAAAGCAGCAGCGCTAGCCAGTAGCGTCGATTTAATCTGCGTTGTAG
>JBARVK010000441.1:0-3345 GCA_049646225.1 Nodosilinea sp. | reverse complement strand
GCCAAAACCAGACCCTAGGGCCAGGCTCAGCGATGCCAGGTTTCTATTTATGATAAGGAGTGTTCTAATTTTTTACAATCTGATACGTAAATTCTCAGATGGGCGGGTGGGGCGGTTTGGCCGAGCGACGGGTGCTAAGAGGCTTGGTTTGAGGTCTGTCCGGCCCGTTGGGGTTTAGACTGAGAGTATGCACTGTTTGGTATAAGGTGATGGGTAGTGATAGCTGCGGCTAGCTCTGTGCCCCTGCCTACACCCGCGATGGCCTGAACTAAACGCATCGCTGCCCCCACCATCTAACCCGACATTTTCAACGCGTTTCCCCGTTACTCTTTATGACCGCCTCTGTTTCTTCGATTCAACCGCAGACTTTGAAGCGCAATGTGCTGGGGGCTCGCCGCCTGAGCAATATTTTTTGGGCCACTGTACTCACGCTGGGCGGGCTAGGGTTTGCCCTAGCAGGAGCCTCTAGCTACCTGAAAGTCAACTTGCTGCCATTTTCTGACCCCACACAGCTCGTCTTTATTCCCCAGGGCATTGCTATGGGATTTTATGGGGTCGTAGCCCTGGGGTTGGCTACCTTTCTGTGGGTGGTGATCAGCCTGGATGTGGGCGGCGGCTACAACAGCTTTGATAAAGACAGCAGCCGACTTCAGATTGTGCGTAAAGGGTTTTGGGGCCAAAACCGACGGATTGAAATCGACCATCCTTTAGCCGATGTGACGGCGGTACGGGTAGCGATTAAGGAGGGGCTAAACCCCAAGCGCACCCTCTACCTGCGTCTCAAGGGACGGCCCGATATTCCCCTCACCCGTGTTGGGCAGCCGATTCCCCTGGCTGACCTGGAAAATCAGGGAGCGGAATTAGCGCGGTTTTTGCAGGTGCCTCTGGAAGGGCTCTAACCCCTCAAGTGGATCAGTTTTTAGTGATTTACCCCCAGTTGCCGATCCCTTGAGATAACATTGGGGGTCGGTTTCACGATTAGGAATTGACGTATTGATGGCTTTTTCTATGCGCCCCTTTACCCTGGCCCTGGCCGCTCTATTAACCCTCTGGTTGGGCGCTTGCGCTAATTCAGCCACTTTGGACGCAACCTCAAGCGAGACTGCTCCAGCTCCCGGTGTATCGAACCTGGCCGCATCCTCAGCTGATCTGCCGGTGCTAGACGGTACGGCCACCGTCGAGATGGTGGTAAATGGTAGCCCCATTGTGATGGAGCTAGACGGTACCAATGCCCCGATTACCGCCGGTAACTTTGTCGACCTGGTCAATCGCGGGGTCTACGATGGTTTGGTCTTTCATCGGGTGGTGCGCGATCCAGAGCCCTTTGTCGTCCAGGGTGGCGACCCTCAAAGTAGTGATCCCAGCGTACCGGCTCAGCAGTTGGGCACTGGCAGCTTTGTTGATCCCGATACCCAGGCTCCTCGCTATGTGCCCTTAGAAATTAAGCCGGCAGGGGCCGCAGAACCGATTTATAGCAAAACCTTTCCGGAAGCCAGCATTAGCGAGGCTCCCGAGCTACCCCACACGCGCGGGGCGGTGGCGATGGCGCGATCGCAGGCGGTGGACTCGGCCTCGGCCCAGTTTTACATCACCCTGGCGGAGCTGCCCTTTTTAGACGGCAGCTATGCCGTATTCGGCTACGTCACTAGCGGTATGGAAACGGTCGATGCGATTCAGCAGGGCGATCGCATTGAGTCGGCGCGGGTCGTTGAAGGGCTGGAGAATTTGAAGACTGAGTAGCCTGTCCATTACCGATCGGCAAGTCGTTGTGACGGGTCTGGGTCTGGTTACGGCTCTCGGTACTACCGCTGCAACCACCTGGCATCGGTTATTGACCGGAACGTCGGGACTTTGCTTGCGGCAGCCGTTTCCTGAACTTTCCACTCGACCCATGGCCCTGGTGGGTGACCAACCGGCTGATCTAAAGGATTGGCTAGGGCTGGCGGTAGCAGAGGCGATCGCCGATGCCGAGCTATCTCTGCCCCTGTCCGACTGCGGCGTGGTAGTTGGCTCCAGCCGTAGCTTTCAGGGCCTGTGGGAGCGCTTGGCTCAGGGCGCACCTTGGGTGGACTATCCCTGGCTAGAGACTCTGCCCCACGGGGGGGCGATCGCGGTGGCTCGTCAGATCCAGTCCATCGGCCCGGTGCTGGCCCCGATGGCGGCCTGCGCCACGGGGCTGACGGCGATCTTTCAGGGCTACGAGCTGGTGCGACGGGGACAGTGCGATCGCGTCGTGGTTGGTGCTGCCGAAGCGCCGATTACGCCGCTGACCCTAGCGGGGTTTGAGCAGCTGGGTGCTCTGGCCACCACCGGCTGCTATCCCTTTGACCCCGAGCGAGAGGGTCTAGCGCTGGGGGAAGGGGCGGCGGTGCTGGTGCTGGAGTCTGAGCAAGCTTTGGATCAGCGGGGGGGACCAACCCCCTACGGCTACATTCTGGGAGCAGGGTTTAGCGCCGATGCCTACCACCGCACGGCCCCTGACCCAGAACTGCGGGGGAGTCGCTTAGCGTTGAAGAACTGTCTCTACTACAGCGGTTTGCAGCCAGAGCAGGTGAGCTATATTCACACCCACGGCACGGGTACTCAACTCAACGATGACCAGGAGGTGCGGCTGATTCAATCGGGATTTGATTCGCTGCCGTGGATGAGTTCAACTAAGGGCGCGACGGGGCATACCCTGGGGGCCTCGGGGGCGATCGGCGCGATCTTTTGCCTGCTGGCGCTGCGGCACGGGGTGCTGCCGCCAAATGTAGGCGATCGCGGCAAAGGTATTTATCCAAAGTTGGTGACTGAGGCGGTGGCGGCTGAGACCAAAGTGGCGCTGTGCCTGAGCTTTGGCTTTGGTGGGCAAAATGGGGTGCTGGCGCTGGGACGGTGCTGAGGCAGTAAACTTAGACATTGTGCAGCCTGGAATTACTGGCTTTGGGCGATCGCAAGGCCTGCTCAACGGTGGGCAGAGGTGCCTCCTTAAACCAGCCGATGAGCACTAAGTCAAAAGATTGCCCAGACCAATCATGGCGAGACTGGTCACCGCCAAAAAGAGCCACGATAACCCAGCTAGAAAAACGGGCTTAAGCCCTAGCTCAGCAAGGGCCGCTACATTAGTCTCTAGCCCCATGGCCACCAGCGACATGCAGAGCAACCACTGATTGCCATCTAAGACAACGGTTTTAATCGGTGCTGCAATTAAATTAAGGCTGTTAGCGAGAACTAAAAGCGCAAAAAAGAGGACAAACCAAGGCATTGGGATAGAGGCCTGCTTATGCCCAGGGGAACGGCGGGTTCGCCACCCCAAACTGATGATAATGGGTACTACCAGCAGTACTCGCGCCAGTTTGGTTACGG